>NZ_JCAPET010000010.1:0-123275 GCF_059735245.1 Gorillibacterium sp. sgz306347 | reverse complement strand
GCATAGCCAAAAAATCCACCCTGAAATAACGCAACTTTATTTTCAGTGGTGCCCCCAGGGCATGAGTGGCTAACGGTTGCCAGCGGGCTTATTATCGCAAAAAGGAGTCCTAACGAGGAAAAACCCCCCAAATAAGCTCTGTGGCAACCGTTACAAATTTCAACGCTCCTTTATAGCCCTAATAGCCTCTGTGGCAACCTTTAGAACGGCCAATGACAAAAGGATACAAGCGGGCGGGGAAACGATGAGCAACCCGGGGAAATTGAAGGTGCGAGAAACCGCGTCCATCCAAAATGCGAACATATGATCCTGTTTTGATACTCGATTGATAGCCATGTGGCACCACAACCCCCTTTTTCCCGTGCTATTATGGTAATGTGCCTTACTGAGTCGAACGGAAGACGAGCCGCTATCCAAGCGCTCGTCTTTTTGTTTACGCAAAATCGGCGGGCAAGCGGCCGCCGCGCTTAACTAGCGCACCTTTAACTCAGACGCACACGTGAATCAAGCGAAGAAAGGAGGACGCTATGGGCAGCATGGGCAAGGTGGACTATTCCGCCGTTGCGGCATGGAACAGCCAATGGAAGGCAGCTTTTTCAAAAGAGCGCGTGGACGCTTTTATCGAAACGCTTCTGAAGGAGACGGCAGTCAACACGGTCGCTGCCCTGCGCAAACGCACCCCGGCGGAAAAGGAAAACGTCCGGGAGCACTGGCGGAAGGGGAGCGTGCAGCGGAAAGGCGCGCGCTGGGAGATCGAGATCGGAAACGATTCCCCGCATGCCTCCCGGGTGGAGCACGGCTACAAGGACGCGGCCACCGGAAAGCTGGTGAAGGGCCGCGGCATGGAAAGCCGCACCATGCGGGAGCTTGAGGAAGCGCTCCCCGGCCTGATTGTAAAAAGGCAGGACCGCTGGCTGAAGCAGGGTCTTTCCGGCAAGCCGAGTTAGAAAGGGGAGAAACCCAATGTTGACGGCATCCGATCTATGGGAAGGCATTGTCTCTGCGCTGGAGACGTCTTTTCCGGGAATTCCGGTAACGGAAGAGGAAGGCTCCGCCGAACCGGCGCGGCCGTGTTTTCAGGTAAGCCTGACGACAAGCCGGCGCGAACGGGAAATGGGCCGCCGTTACCGGGTTCAGCATTTGTTCACGGTCCGGTATTTTCCGTCCGAAACTTCCGGGATTCGCGAAGCGGTGGATGTCCTTTACGACTGTCTGGAGACGGTGAACGCCCGGGGGGAGCTTGTTGGCGGCACCGGGATGCAGGCCGAGCGGGTGGACGACTCGCTTGTGTTTGCGGTCCAGTACAGCTTTCGCGTGACCCGCCCGGAGGTTCCGGGCGTCAAAATGCAAACGATGAATCAGGAGGCGAACGTAAAGCATGACGAATTCGAACAAACAACCGGCTGAAGCCGGCATTCCGGCCGCCCAAGCAGCGGCTGACACGCTTTATACGAAGGAGCAATTCCTTGCGTCGGCCCAATACACCGGCCGCCGCGATCTCGTAGCGGCGCTGCTTGAAGACGGCGCGACCTACACGACCGCCGAGGTCGAAGAAGCAATCCAAACCTTTTTGAATCAGGAGGTGCTGTAAGTTATGGCAGGAGGAACATTTACCGCACAAAACAAAGTCCGCCCGGGTGTTTACGTCAATTTCAGCAGCGAAGCGAAACCGGTGGGCGCGATGGGCGAACGCGGCACGGTTGCCGCTGCACTTCCCCTTTCCTGGGGACCGGCCAGGACGATGCTGACGGTGAAAGCCGGAGACGATCTGGCCGCTATTCTCGGCTATGATGCGTCCGCGCCGCAAATGCTACCCGTCCGCGAAGCGCTGAAGCGCGCCGGCACGCTGCTTTTGTACCGGCTGAACGCCGGCACGAAGGCTTCGGCGGCTCTCGACAGCCTGACCGCCACCGCTCTTCACGGCGGCCTGCGCGGCAACGACATTCGCGTCTCGATTCAACCGAATCTGGATCAAGCGGGACAATTCGACGTCATCACTTGGGTGGACGGCCGGCAGGCCGATGTCCAAACCGCGGCCGATGCGGAATCGCTTGCCGATAACCGCTGGGTCGAGTTTTCGGGCACCGGCGAGCTGACGGCAAACGCCGGCACTCCGCTGGCTGGCGGGGCGGACGGAACCGCGACGAACCAAGACCATGCCGATTTCCTGACGGCGCTGGAGCTACAGGACTTTCAAACGATCGCGCTGGTTTCCACGGATGCGGCTCTCAAAGCGCTGTACATCGCATTCGTGAAACGGCTTCGCGACAGCGAAGGCATCAAGGTTCAGGCGGTGCTGGAAAATGCAGCCGGAGCCGATCACGAAGGCATCATCAGCGTCAAAAACGGTGTCCGGCTGGAGGACGGCACCGTGCTGAGCCCCGCTCAGGCAACGGTTTGGGTTGCTGCGGCGACGGCCGGCGCGCAGCCCAACCAATCCTTGACCTACAGCGTGTACGAAGGAGCGGTGGACGCGGAGCCCCGTTATACCGGCTCCCAGATCGAAGCGGCGCTCAAAGCCGGCGAATTAGTGTTCGTTCATAATAACGAGCGCGTTATCGTCGAGCAGGACATCAACACGTTGCGCAGCTTTGCGCCGGAGAAAGGGAAGTCGTTTTCCAAAAACCGCACCCTGCGGGTGCTGGACGGACTGGCGAACGACTGGAAACGCGTGTACGAACGCTCCTATGTCGGCAAGGTGAATAACGATGCAAACGGCCGAGCCCTTTTCCGCAGCGAATGCATCAACCTGGTGCTCGACTATGAACGCCGCGGCGCGGTGCAAAACTTCAATCCGCAAACGGATATCTCCGTTCTCCCCGGCGCGGAAGCCGACGCCATTTTCGTGGAAGCCAGCGTTCAGCCGGTGGATGCGATTGAAAAAATCTACATGAAAGTGCAGGTGAAATAAGTATGGCTAACACGACGACTTTGCGCGCGGGCGATACGATTTCGGGACAACAAGGCGTGGCTTTTGCAACGATCGGCGGGCAACAAATTGAAATGTTTTTTATCAAAACGCTTGAAGCGACCATTGAAAAGCAAAAAGCGGAAATTAAAACGCTCGGCAACCGCGCCACCCAGCACAAAACAACCGGCTGGTCCGGCACCGGCAGCATGACGATTTACTATGTCACATCCGCGTTCCGCGAACTGATGCTGGATTACATCGACAAAGGCGTGGATACGTATTTCGAAATCCAGGTGACGAATGAAGATCCGGGGTCTTCCGCGGGCCGTCAAGTCACTACACTGAGGAATGTTAACCTCGACAGCGTCATGGTCGCGAAGCTGGATGTAGAGGCCGATGCTCTCGAGGAGGACATGGACTTCACCTTCGAAGGCTTTACGATGACGGAACGCTTCTCCAACATCGCTTCGAACTAATACCAACCCGGCTCGGGCGCATGTTGGCACGTTTGCCTGTTTCGACGCTTTTTTAAGATCGAACGGCGATTGCGGAGCAGCGCCCGAAGCCCGTAAACGAAAGGGAGACGAAAATGAGCGATTTGAGCCTGTTTTATGCCCAAAATGCGGCGATGGACGTAACGGAGGATTTTGTGGTATCGGCGCGTTTCCAGGCAAACGGCAAGCCGGTGCCGTGGAAGCTGCGGAGCATGACTGAAAATGAAAACGAGGAATGCCGCAAGGCCGCGACCAAACGCGTGAAAAGCAAAGGGGGCGCAACCGTACCGGAAACGAACCCGGAGGAATACCTGGCCCGGCTCACGGCGACCAGCGTGGTCTATCCGGATTTGAAGAACGCCGAGCTGCAAAAGTCGTACGGCGTTCTCGGCGCGGAATCCCTGCTCCGCAAAATGCTGCTGCCCGGCGAATATGCCGCCCTCGTGCAGAAGGTGCAGGAGCTGAACGGCTTCGACAAGGACATGAACGAGCTTGTGGATGAGGTAAAAAACTGATCGCGGAGGGCGAAAGCACGGCGAATTACGCCTATTACGCCCTCCACGAGCTCGGCATCCTCCCGCATGATCTGGTCCGCATGAGCCGCCGCGAACAGGCGGCGATCTACGCCATGATCGATGTCCGCATCGAGCAGGAAAAGAAACGGATGAAGAAAAGCAAGAGCAGGTAGCCGTCCTCCGACGCGCTTGCTCATCACATAACGGCCGGGCGCTTGTCCGCGGGCGGCGTCCGGTTCATGAAGAAAGGAGGGGTAGATTTGGCGACTTTTCAAGTATCGATTTCCCTTTTTAACCGTATGTCCGGGCCGATGGACGACATTACAAACGCGATGGAACGTTTAATGGATCGCATGGAGGACTTTTCCGCCTCTGCAAATGCCATTACACGAACAAGCAGAGGAATAGTGGATGCTCAGGGCAAGATTCAAAGAGCTTGCGAGCGAAGCGAGCAAGCATTTAATTCTTTGAAAAAGACCATGAACGAAACAGAAACATCCGGAGAAGAGCAAAACAGCGGGGATGAAAAACCGGCAAAGAAAGACAACTGGATAAAGAAACAAATAAAAAATTTAGCGACGTTGGAAAATGCTCAAAAACTGTTGAAATCTACAATGGGCGCCGCTGTGGCGGACTTTAATCTGGAAAACATGTTCATGGTTCGTTCTGGAAGTTCGAAACTGGGGTCTGAAATGTTCGACCAATTTCGTACACAGGCTATTAAGGCCGGCGTGGATGTAAATAAGTCCATGCAAGGATCATTGGCGTTTTTGAGTAAAACCAATAAGATTGGCCAAATAAGCCAGTTAAATAGCCTGGCACAACGATTGTCCGCGTTTACAGGCAGCGATATAACAGCTGCAATGAACGCCATTAAAGACACTCTCGGCGGGGATACCAAATCTTTAGCCGGCATGTTGAATGTTCCGCAGGATAGCCTCAAAACGATGGGATTGGAGAAAATGGGGAAGGCGGGGGATGTTGGCGGCCTGATCACCTCGATGAATTCAGTTTTTGAGAGCCAAGGCATGGGGGAAGGGGTCTATGAGAAACTGCTTGGTCAACCGCAGCAAGTCATTGCTTCCATAAAAGGGCAGTTCAAGGCTGGGTTGGCTGATGCAGGCGCTTCTGCCTTGAACGGGATTATGCCTGTTCTCACCGAATTGAATAACGCGTTTGCCAGCGGAGCATTCCAACCCATATTTGACGGGCTAGCGTCCGCTCTGGACATTGTGGTTCTGCTGGCGAAAGATCTGTACACCAACTTTATGGCGATTTATACCTTCTTCTCGGATAACTGGACAACCGTAGGGCCAATTATTTGGGGCATTGTAGCGGCTATTGGCGCTTGGATAGTAGTCACGAGATTACAAGCTATGGCGCAAGCAATCAGTACTGTCGCTACTTTTATCCAAACATTGGCTACAACAGGGCTTGCAACGGCTTGGAGAGCTTTAAATAACGTAATGAAAGCTAACGTGATTGTTATTATCATAGCGGCAGTCGCCGGCTTGATTGTTTGGCTGGTTCAACTTTGGAAAACCAATGATTCCTTTGCTGCCGCTTTGTTTCGGGCTTGGAATACCATACTAAACTTTATTGATACCGCCAAAGTTTTCTTCGTTCAGATGGGCCATTATATTTCGAATTTCTTTATGTCGATTGGAAATGGAATACTTGCGGCAATAGACGGAATTGTAAATGGTGTTATAGGACAGATCAATGATTTAATTAATCTCATTAACGAAATTCCTGGCGTGGATATCCCCGAATTACCGGAACTGAACCTTGAGGGCACGTATGGAGTTGATATTGACAAAAGACAAGCTGCACAAGCTGCAGAAATTGCAGCGATGAAGCTCCAAAACATTCAAAAAGCCGCCGAACGCGAGCAGCAGGTGAAAGATATGCTGGCGAGCCGGGAGAAATCAAAAGCAGAAGAAGCAGCAACAAAAGAGAATCCATTTAATATTACGAAGGATAACAAAGACTTGTTTGAGAAATATAAAGAGCCTCCCACTGCTCCGCCGCCGCCCGGAGGCAACGGCACCAACGGCTTCACCGGAGGGGTTCCGGGCAATATCAACAAGGTCAACGAAGTCGGTCAGATCGGTTCGGTCAACGACACGGTGGACATCTCCAGCGAGGATTTGAAAACGATGCGGGAGCTGGCGGAAATGAGCAGCATTCAGAACTTCGTCTCACTTACGCCGACGGTCAGCTTGTCAACCGGCGACATCAACAGCGGGCATGACGTCGACACGATCATTTCCATGATCTCGACCACGCTGGAAAATCAAATCGCCAGTTCGGCGGAGGGGGCGTACGGATGATAAAGACGGAAACGGTTCGAGCCAATGCGGCGATCAAAGCAGCTGATCCCTTCGCAGGTTCCGCTGGTGCTGCCCGTTCCAACGGTGCCTCCAGGGAAACCGGAGCTGGTATGGCAAACATAGCCTCAGCTCGAAAAGAGAATAAGCTGTATGCCATCTCACTGTCTTATGGAAACGAAGCCGAAAAGATCTACCTGCCCGTTCTTCCGGAAAGCTTTGAGGCAAGCGACGGGACGGAGGGAAATGAATACGATCTGGGACTAGCCGGCCCGATCAATGTTATCGGAAGCCGGAAGCTGACGGAGTTCAAGTTCTCGAGCTTTTTTCCGAGGGTTGCGCAGCCATACGTCAATCCGGCACACCCGCTTCTCCCGCCCATGCAGTATGTAACGCTGATCCGCAAATGGATGCGGTCGCGCAAACCGGTTCGTTTGCATCTCATCACTTCTTCCTATCACGTAAACACGGCGGTCAGCATCGACTCCTTCAATTGGAAGGAGGTTGCCGGTACACCGGGCGACATCGAATACGAGATCAGTTTGAAGGAATACGCCTTTTACGGAGCCAAAGCAGTCGCCAAAAGCGGGAAACCCGTTACGAAAGAAACCCGTCCGGGAACGAAAACGAAGCCGAAAACCTACACGCTGGTCAAAGGGGACACGCTGTACAAGATCGGCAAAAAATTCGGCGTCGACTGGCAGGCTATTCAGAAACTGAATAAAATCAGCGACGCCGAGCTGCGCAGGCTGCAAATCGGGCGGGTCATCAAGCTGCCATAAGGAGGGCATCCCTTGCTGGAATTTATGATGGACAACCGCAACGGCAATCTGTGGGACATTTCGCGGATCGCGACGGACATCAGCTGGAAAACCTCCCGGATCGGCAAACCCGCCTCGCTTGATTTTTCGCTGATCAAGGGCAGCCTTTTTGAAAGCGACAAGTTTGAGATCAACCCCGGCGACGTGGTCCGGCTGCGCAAGGACGGGCGCAATGTTTTTTACGGGTATGTTTTTCAGGTCGGCGCCGGCAAAGATGAAAAAGTCAGTCTGACCGCTTACGACCAAACGCGTTATCTGATGTACAACGATTCCTATTCCTTTGTTAACACCCCTGCCGACGAAATCATTCGCCGGATTGCCGCCGATTTCAAGCTGCAAGTAGGCACGCTCGCCAAAACGGGCTTTTCCATCCCGCAGCTGGCGGAGATCGATAAAAAGCTGATGGACACGATCTGCAAAGCGCTGGATAAAACGCTGGTCGGAACCAAGAAGATTTTTACCTTGTACGACGATTTCGGAAAGCTGACGCTTCGCAACTCGGAGGACATGCTCCTTGATTTCTGGATCGGGGATGGCAGCTTGATGACGGATTACGAGTATTCGCGTTCGATTGACGGCGAGACGTATAACCAGGTGAAGGTTTTTCAGGAAAACAAGGAAACGGGAAAACGCGACATCCACGTGGTCAAGGACAGCCCCAATATCGCCAAATGGGGGCTTTTGCAGCTGTACCAAAAGGCGGACGAAAAAGCGAATCAAGCGCAAATTAATGAATTGATGGACAACCTGCTCAAGCTTCACAACCGCGAGGAACGGAAGCTTTCGATCAGCGCGATTGGCGACCTGCGTGTCCGGGCTGGCTGTTACCTGCGGATGTGGCTGCCCGAGTATGAAATCAACCAGCCGTTTTTGGTGGAGGAGTGCAGTCACAGCGGTCTGGAAGGAACCAACCATACGATGAAACTGGAATTGAAGGTGATCTGATGGCATTGCTCGATACGATTAAAAAAGCCGGGCTGGGCGCGGTCAACGCCGAAAATCCGGTCGCCGTCCTGCTCGCCCAAATTGTCCGAACGAATCCTCTGGAGGTAAGCGTGAATCCCCGGCTTACCCTTACGGAGGATTTTTTGATTGTGCCGGAGCGGATGCATCCGGATGGAACCGGCGGGGCGGGGCATACCGCCTTGCAGACGGGCGACTCGGTGATTCTCTTGCGGGTGCAGGGCGGCACCCAGTTTGTGCTGCTGGATAAGGTGGTGAAGCCGTCGTGATTCCGGAAGGCGCATTAACGGCAGAAGCATTGGAGCAGTTAGAGGAAGAAATGCCTGACCGCACGTATCGCCTGGACCCCGATAATGGCCGTATTTCCGGCATGGTGGACGGGCTGGAGGCGGTCAAGCAGGCGGTTTTCAAAATCCTGCAAACGGAGCGTTTTCAGCACCTGATCTACGACGGCGAGTACGGAAGCGAGTTTGACGGCATATGGGAATTACCCCCGGTCTTTGTTCCCTCGGAGCTCGAACGGCGGCTTCGCGAAGCTTTGATGCAGGACGACCGGGTGACGGACATGACGGATTTGCAGGTTTCCGTGGAAGGCGAGGATGCGGCGGTTTCGTTTACCGTTGTTACGCGGTATGGTGACCTTTATTTGAAAAAGGAGGTGGAGCGAAATGTATGAGCACCAAACCTTTGACGCTTTGCTTGAACGGATGCTGGAGCGGACGCCGGCCGACATCGACAAGCGGCCGGGCAGCGTTATCTATGACGCGCTGGCCCCCGCGGCGATGGAGCTGGCGGATGCCTACGTCCAGCTGGACGTGCAGCTCAGCTTGCTGTCCGCCCAGACGGCGAGCGGCATTTACCTGGAGCGGAAGGCGGCGGACGACGGGGTTCTGCGGAAGCCGGCCAGTCCGGCACGCCGAAAGGGCCGCTTCGTGGGCGCCTCCGGCGAACCGGTGGAGGTTCCGCTGGGCAGCCGGTTTTCCATTGAGCTGTTAACGTTCACGGCTTACGAAAAGCTGGCGGAAGGAACGTATGCGCTGGAGTGCGAAACCGCCGGAACCGCGGGAAACTCCGCGAGCGGCGTTTTGCTCCCGATTGATTTCGTACCCGGATTGGCGCGCGCCGAGCTTGGGGAGCTGCTGGTTCCCGGAACGGATGTGGAATCGGATGAATCCCTCCGCGCGCGGTATCTGGAACGGAACCGCAATCCCGCCACGAGCGGCAACAAGGCGCAATACCGCAGCTGGGCTCTCGCGTATCCGGGCATTGGAGCGGCCCGGGTGGAGCCGCTGTGGAACGGCCCCGGCACTGTAAGAGTGCTGGTTTTGGACGCGGTGAAGGAACCCGCGGCGGAGCAGCTGGTCGAGGAGCTGCAAGCGTACCTCGATCCGGTTCCGGGAATGGGGGAAGGGGCCGCCCCGCTTGGCGCGGCGGTTACGGTAGCATCGGCTGCGGCTGTCCCGGTTTCCGTGGAGGCGTCGGTTGTCCAGGACGGCTCACGCACGGCGGCTCAGATTGAAGCGGATTTTCGGGAGGCGCTGACCGCTTATCTTCGGTCGATTGCTTTTTCGGCGGAGGCTTCCGCGCGGTATGTGCGGATCGGCTCGCTGCTGCTCGACACGCCGGGCGTCCAAGACTACACCGGCCTGCTGGTAAACGGCGCGGACAGCAATGTTTCCGTCGGCTTTGGCGAAGTGGCCGTGACCGGAACGGTTGCGCTGGCGGAGGCGGTGGCGTCATATGGCTGAAGCAGTTGAAGCGGCTTCACGCGTTATGGCTGAGTCCGCCGGCGGCGCGGGGGGCTTTCCGGTAACAAGCGAAAAAGGGCAGACCATGCTTTCCCATTTGCCCGGCTTTTATGAAGGCATTCGCGAAATGCGCGTTCTTTTGCAGACGGAGGGGACGGAGCTGGATGGCCTTTTTCGCGGCATGGATGACGTGCTGGACCAGTTTTCGGTCGGTACGGCGTCTTGGGGACTGGCCTTGTGGGAAAAGGAGCTGGGGCTTTCCACCGAGGTGGCCAAGCCCGTCGAGCAGCGCCGCTCGGTGATCAACTCGAAGCGGCGGGGCGTCGGCAAAGTCGGCGCCTCGCTGATCAAGCAAGTGGCGGAAGCTTACGAGCGCGGGGCGGTGGAGGTGACGGTACAGCCGGAGCGGAGCCAGTTCACGATCCGTTTTGTCGACACCTACGGCACGCCGCCCAACCTGGGCGATTTGAAAGCGGCCGTGGAGGAGATCAAGCCGGCGCATTTGGCGGTGGAGTATGTATTCAAATATTTGACCTGGAACGACCTGGAGTCCAGAGGCCCGACCTGGGACCAGCTGGACGCCCGAAGTCTGACCTGGGATCAATTGGAGGTGTGGCAGTAATGCCGGAAAATACGGAACGCTTGGGCCTTCCGCTGCCGCTCGGCACGGAGACGGTAAGCCGCGAGGCCATTAACACGATTTTTCGCAAAATCGACGAAGGGGTCGCCACGCAGGAAGACCTGCAGGCGCTGCGGGAAGCAGTCGAAAGCATGACCATCCCGGACGCCTCTCTGACAGCCAAGGGAAAGGTACAGCTTTCCAGCGCCACGGACAGCACTTCCGAGAACCTGGCAGCCACGCCAAAGGCGGTTAAGGCGGCGATGGATAAGGCAAACTCGGCTTTTCAATCAGCCAGTGACGGCAAAACCGCCATCGCCGCCGCGATCACTGGCATGGGGCAGTCTGCGGCGGGAAGTGAGTCGTACGGGCAGTTAGCCGGGAAAATTGGCGCCATATCCAAGGACGCTACGGCAGGACCAGTCGACGTTTTGGCAGGAAAAACTTTTTATGCTGGTGGATTAAAGCTTACCGGTTCTGTCGTCATAAAGATGGATTCCTCTGTTGGAGATGCCAATGGGGCTGATACGCTGTTCATTGGATCAGACCATAACGCTGCGGTAGGGCGTTTGGATTTTAACCTTCCACCGGGCTACTATAGTGGTATCATTCGCCTGCATATTAAAGACCTACTCCCTCAATATATCCGGAGTGACGTGCGAGTAGGCGGTGTCAACGGCATTCAAGGTACGCTGCCCGTACAAGCATCGTACACATATCCTATTAATTGGACAGGCCCAGTAGGAGGACCTTTGTATGTAAGAATTCCACAAGGTGCTTACGTGCATAATACGGCAGCCGGTTATCCTGAAATTATGATTGAAGAGCCTGAATGGCGTCCTGAGAATATACGGAGTGACAAAAATCTTTTTGGCTTGCAGGGTTCGATTCCGATAAAAAACGGAGCAAACGGAAATTTAGCACCTAATCACCACGCCCCGTCTGAAATCGCTTCGTGGCCGGATGGTAATCTTTTCGTCCGCCCGAATGGAACTGGAGGCGCAGGGCAGCAGCTTTATGAGGGAGATTGCTGGATTAGGCTGGTTGATCCTGATTTTGTTGCGTCAAACATCCGCAGTGGAGTGGACATCTTTGGTGTAATAGGATCGCTGGCGCCCGGCGTTAGGAGTGCAAAAGGTAGTGGCATGACAGACTTCACCGGAAGGGTGACTGTTACAGGACTGGGATTCACGCCAGCCTATATCATTGTAGAAACGTACAATTCAGATTATGCGTCACTCTGGAGGGCGTCATACGTACCTCCAAATACAACGGATAGCTTCAGTGGATCGTTAAGTACGTCCAATGTTGCAGTCACCGGAGGCGGAGGGGGCGGAAGCTCCAACATGAACAGCAATCCGGCGAAACAATGGGTGATTACCAGCGACGGGTTTGCTGTTGGCGGCATGGGATGGATATTACAGATCCCATTCAAATATCATTGCTGGGAGGCGTTTTAATGCTGATAGGCCGCAGGATTTATTACGACCAGGAAACCGGGAACATCATCCAGGACACCGGAGAGCGCTCCGGCGATGTCATCGAGACGACCATCGAGCAGGACTTCGCCGCTTACACAGCGTTGGCGGAACGAGTACGAGAGACGGTCGGCTATGTCCAATTAGAATATGGTCAGTACGCTCAGGACTTCGCCGAGGGCAAGCTTGATCGAATTGACCCAGAGACGGGCGAATTGCTCTTCTCCTATCCGGATCTGGAGCAGCCGGGCGGATTGACTCCGCCGCAAGTACCGCTTACGGAGCAAGTGGCAGTTTTAAAAGCCGAATTGGACGAAAAGGACCGTGAGAACAAGAACGCATTGTTTGAAATCTACAACTTAATCATGGGCGGCAAATGACGGAGAAAGTCAATAGCTGCCTTGTGTTTTCTCTTACAACCGCATGTAGAGGGAGATGAATTACAAATGGTTATCGTAATGGCGTCATTGATCCTTTGGGGCGACATAACATTTTCTCAGGTACCGGACTCATCTAAATCCACTGTTAAGGCACGACTGTTAACGTTAGGATACGACGAGAACGGTCAACCGCTTCAATCGGCCGAACCGACCGCTTAATAGCACGCTCACAAACGTTTTTTCACGCCCCCGCACCCTTGCGGGGGCTCTTTTGGTTCCCGCAAAAGGGGGGATAGAATGCCGGAATTAATTAGCGACGATACGCTGAACCGACTGGACGAGGTGGAGACGCAGCTGCAGGGGCTGAGCGGAGAATTTGCGCGGCTGGCCGCCACGTCTCTATCGGACCAGCATAAACTGAAACTACTGGAAGAAACCGCAAAACGCCACGAGGACGAAATGCGGCAGATCAAAGATTCCTCGCGCCTTATGCAGATTCAATTTGAACAAGTCATGGGCAAAATCGACAACCTGGAGATGAAGCTGTTTTCCTGGCTCCAGCAGTCCGTTAACGAAAGCGGAAAAGAACGCCAGGTCAGCCAGAAGCAATGGATGCAGTTTTTGCAGTTTGTTCTCGGCGGCACAATTGTCGCCATTGTCACTTATTTGTTTGCCAAAGGAGGCTAACGTAATGAAACGAATTGTGATCGACCCTGGGCACGGGATGAACGACCCCGGCGCAACGGGGAGTGGAATGCAGGAGAAAAACCTTACGCTCGATATCGCCAAAAAGATAGCCGGTTACCTGGCAGGCCGAGCCGACGTTCGCCTGACGCGCACCAACGACACCACCTTCAGCGCCGACAAGTCGACAGATCTGAGCGCCCGGGCGAATTTTGCCAATCGGCTCGGGGCGGATTATTTTCTGTCTGTTCATATTAATGCAGGCGGCGGCAGTGGATTTGAATCATTTGTTTACAGCGGCCCCGTCAGCTCGGAAACGACACGGATTCGCTCCATTGTGCATCGTCGGGTGGCGGCCGTGTTCACGCGGCATGGCTTGAAGGACCGCGGGCAAAAAAGCGCCAATCACGCCGTCACCCGCGAAACGAACATGCCCGCTTCGCTCTTCGAATATGGTTTTATCGATTATTCGGCGGATGCCGCATTGCTTGCATCGGAAGCCTTCCGCAGCGAAGTCGCAAAAGCGACCGCCGACGGACTGGCGGAAGCCTTGTCGCTCCCCGCTTCCGGTGCATCAGGCGTCGGAGCTTCGCCGTCTTCGCCATCTGCGCCTGGCGCCGGTTCGCCCGCACCATCCAAACCGGTTCCCAATGCACCCGTTCCCGGAGCTCCTAAACCAGGCAGCCCGGCGAATCCCGGCAATCCTGCCGCACCGGACGCTCCGGCAGCCGAATGGAAGCTGGAGTTGCACCGTCAGGCGCTTGCGAAAGGCTTGATTACCTCCGACTGGTCCGACAAGCTGGACGAACCGGCCCCGGTTTGGATGGTGCTGGCGGTAGCACTCAATCTGGCAAAGGCAAAAGGAGGAAAATCCGAATGATGGAACACATCGAGCCTTACCTGGGGGCGCTGCTGCAATGCCTGGCTGCTCTGTTCATGACGCTGCTGCTCGCCGGACTTGCCGCCATCCGGGAAAAAGTCTCCGCTTGGCTGGAAACCAAAACAACGGCCCAGCAGAGAGAAATGCTGCACAAGATCGCCAAAGAGGCGTTTGCGCTGATCGAATCCGCTTTTCGCGATGCCGGCGGGGAAGCGAAACTCCAGCAAGCCGAGCAGTATCTGAATGACCGGCTCGCTTCGCTTGGGCTTTCCTTTACCGCTGCCGAAATCCGGGCGGCCATCGAGAAAGCGGTGCTGGAATACAACCAGCAAACAAAACCCGTTTCTCCCCCTGCGGCGAGTTAACCATAGATTCCAGCTTACCAGAAGGTTATTCAATGAACGCCCTCTCCCAAAGACCATAGCGGTAAGCGGGGAGGCGTTCTTTTACATATCAGGATGCTTCCCTTGGGTACGGCTCGTTGCGCCGGGTTATAGTGACCTTCAACTGCTGCACCGTTGTTTTTCTTCTCGCCACCTCGTACTTCACAACCCCGGCCCACCCGGACACTCCCTGAACATCCCGAACACCTCGTCCGGCAGCCGCAACCAAACCTTTTACCGCTTCGCCCCGGGGCCCCCTTTTTTACCGTTTCGCTTCCAGGCTCCCTTTTTTCACGATCTCCGCCAAACGTCCGATCCCTCTATCCAGCTCATCCTCTTCGGCAAAAGCGTACGAAAGCCGCAAGCAATCCGACGCTTCCCGGTCGTACAGATGCCCCGGATTCAACAAAATCCCTTGCCGCAGCGCCTCTTCAAAAAGCCAGCGGACCGGCGGAGCATCCTTCAGCCGGACCCACAAATAAAAGCCGCCTCCCGGCACGGTCCACTCCGCAATCTCCCCAAAATGCCGCTCAAGCGCAGAGACCGCAGCGGCCCGCTTTTCCTTTAGCGCTCGGCGCACGTTTTCCAGATGCGCTTCGTGATGCCCTTCGCTCAGCCAGCGGACGGCCAAGCTTTGGGAGATGGAGCTGGCGCCGTAATCGGTCTGCATTTTGACATCCGCCAGCCGCTCAATAACCGGCTGCGGTCCGGCCAGCCAACCGATGCGCAGACCGGGGCTGACTGTTTTGGACAGGCTGCCCAGGTACAGCACATTTCCTTGCTGATCCATCGCTTTTAACGGGCGAGGGGCGGGCTCGTCCAAAGCCAGCTCCCGATAGACATCGTCCTCCAGAACCGGCAGGCCGATTTCCGAGCAGGCTTTCACAACATCCAACCGGCGTTCCTCGCTCATCGTGATTCCGGTCGGATTGTGAAACGTCGGGTTGGTGTAAAACAAAGCCGTCCCGCTTTGCCGGGCCGATACCCGAAGCAGGGAAGACCGGACGCCTTCCTGGTCCATGGGGACGCCGCGCATTTTCATGCCGGCTGATTGAAACACGGCCAGTGAGTTCAAGTAAGACGGCTGCTCATGTAAAATGGTTGCTCCGGGCGGAAGCAGCCCGACTGCCAGCAGCTGCAAGGCTTGAAGCGCACCGGAGACGATCAAAATGGAGGCGGGGGATACGGTAATGCCGAAGCGCCCGAGCCTTCGCGCAAGCTCTTCTCTCAGCGCTGGACTGCCGCCGGGTTCCTCATAGCCGAGCGAGAGCGCTTCGTCCGGCAGCCGGCGCAGCAGCCGCCCGATTTCCCGGCTGGGGAGCAGCGATGGCGACAGCTCGCCGGTGCCCAGCCGCAGGATATCCTTGCGCGCTTCGGCCCGGTTGATCTCGCGGATGGCGGGTAGGTTGGGCCGATGGATTCCTCCGCTCACATAAGCGCTCCAATCCGGCCGGGGACCCGTAGTCATCGCTCCCCATGTCGCATTGACTACGCGCGTGCCTCCCCGCGTGTTCCCTTCAATCATGCCTGCTGCCGCAAGCTCGTCCAAAGCGGCCACGACGGTGCTCCGGTTCACGCCGAACGCTTCCGCCATCCGCCGCTGCGAAGGGAGCCGGGTACCGACGGGCCATTCTCCTTCGGCGATTTTCTGCTTCAGGTACGCTTCAATTTGCTTGGGAAGGGAAACGATGGAGTTTCGGCTTGGCTGCCATTGATCGGTCATGAGCCTCTCTCCTTTTTTGGATTGCGGATCGCTGCTCTTATTGTACCAGAAACCGTCTGTTTGGTTGGTTGCGAAACCGTCCAATTGGCTGGTGGCAAATGCCGGGTCCTGCTTTACAATAAAAAAGCCGATGCAAAAAGGCGGGCCATTAAAGTGGAATAGGCTGCGTGAGTTGTTCGTTCGCGGGTAGCCATTGCCGGCGAAACAAACAGGAGCCGGATCTAGGAAGCATGCCAGAGCGTGCAGCAGGAAACGAAAAAATTGCTCATGAATGCCGTTTCACATAGCGGAGTCAATTTCGTAACAAATTTCTATTAGAACGTTGAAAGCCGCCATGTGAAAGCCACGCAGAAAGATATGCTATACCGAACCGCATGACAACTGAGGATAGAAAAAGAGAGCCAAAAGGAGAGACAAACATGATAGCCGCCGCGTTTCACGGATTTTTGCTGGCATTCGGCTTAATTCTTCCATTAGGGGTGCAAAATGTTTTTATTTTCAATCAAGGAGCCGCCGCGCCGCGTTGGATTCGCTGCCTGCCGGTGGTGCTGACCGCTTCCGTCTGCGATACCCTGCTGATTTTGTTTGCCGTTTACGGGATGTCCTTTGCCGTTTTATCGTTGGAGGGCGTCAAGACTTGGCTGTTTGCGGCGGGAACCGTTTTTCTCGTTTACATGGGGTACTCCATTTGGAAAACCGAGCCATCCACGCAAACCGGGCCGGCAGCGGACGGAGAGTCTGTAAAAAGCTTTTCGGCCCGGAGGCAGGTGCTCTTTGCGCTTTCCGTCTCCCTGTTGAATCCGCACGCCATTCTAGATACGGTCGGGGTAATCGGAACGAGCTCGCTGCGTTACGGGGGAGGAGAAAAGCTGGCTTTCGCGGTCGCTACGGTTGCAGTTTCCTGGCTTTGGTTTACAGGCTTGTCCCTGGCAGGTCGCGCCGTGGGAGGCTTGAAGAGCGCTCTCGCAATCCGGCGTCTGATCAACAAACTGTCCGCGCTGATCATCTGGGGGCTGGCAGGTTACATGCTTTATTCACTTTTGTAGGCAGGCAATGTTTTACCCTTCACGAAAATAGCTCCGTCTCAAGACCGGCGCTTGACGAGCAGGAGAGCCAAATAGAGATAAATGTAAATATTATTGTAGATTTCATACAGCTGGGCCCCGTGACGTTAAAGTGCTTGTGCGGCATTGAGGCTATCTGGAATTTTTCATTAGAAACCTTAGGCAAATGGAGCCGCTGTCTCTCTCATCATCCGATGAACTACGCGGCCAATGCTGGACACTGGGACGAATGATGCAAAAATGCATTATTCTAGGAGACAAATAGAGGGATGAGCCAGATAATGCTGCGATTATGCAGCATTATCTGGCATTTAGGGGGATTCTGGCTGTGAACCAACAATATATCCTGCATAATCGCAGCATTTCCGGAAAAAAGGGCTCCGGGTCGGGATAATCCTGCATTATTGCAGGATTATGCGGATCAGAAGTAACGCAGCCCGACTTGAGCTGGCTTTTAACAGCCGGAGCCGACCGGTGACCAGCCGGAAAACCAGCGGACGAACCTGTATCGCTCCAGCCAAGCGACCAGCCAACGAACCAGTCGAAAACCCGCCGACGCCCCCAAACAAACCGGCCAGAGAAGCAGGCGGAAAATCGCCGACGCCCCGTCAGCGAACCAGACAACGTACCAAGCGACGCCCCCGCCCACAAACTGGGCAGTGAAACCGACTCGAACCAGCCAACGAGCCCCCCGACGAATCAACTTACGTGCAAGCCAAGGAAACTATCCTGCGAATCAACTAACGCGCTGGCCAACGAAAACCGGCCCCGCGCAAAAAGAGCCGGCATCTGCCGGCTCCCGCAATAGCCGCTCTGGGGCGTTGACCGGTGACAGCAGCATGCCCTGAATTCTGAAAATTCGCGTCACGTTATTTTTTCTTATTGAAGGAAAGTATGAGGAGGATAAGTGTGGCGAATGAGATCATAAGGGCGAGGGCGTCCTTTACCTCCACGGGCATCACCCCCTCCCGGAAGGGATGTCCGCCCCGGAAGCTTATCTACTGCTGCTAGTATTATATGAACCGCGTTTCCTTTGATAGAGCAGCGGCTGTCTCTGCGGGCTGTCCCATTTTTTAAAGCGCCCGAAAAGCGGCTTCCTCCCACAACCGGCCATCCGAAAAAAGGAAGCTTGTGCCGCCCCGGAAGGTCAGACTATAATATAGTAAAAAGTTAAAGCGCTTTAACTTTCGTTATGCGCCTGCGGGAGGAGGAGAACGTGCGTCCGGAAGACAATGAAGGAACAAAAGCCAGCATATATGATGTGGCGAGGCAGGCGGGGCTTTCGGTGGTGACGGTATCCCGCGTGCTGAACGGAGCCGGCTCCGTTCGGGAAAAAAACCGGGAAAAAGTTCTTCGCGCGATCAAGCAGCTCGGGTACCGGCCCAATTCGGCCGCGCGCACGCTGGCGAAGGGGAGGACAGGCATTATCGGGCTTTTGCTGATTACCCTGCAGGATTCTTTTTTTGATTCGGTTGTGATGGAGATACATACCGCTCTGGAACGGCGAGGTTACTATACGGCGGTTTCCGTTTCCAGGGGGCTTGCAGAAGGCGAGGGCCATTATCTGCTGGACGAAGACCGGGTTGACGGCATCGTCCTGCTGTCTCCGCTGGGGGAAGAGCGCTACGTGGCCGAGCTGCGCCGCCGGGGCATTCCTTACGTTCTGGTCGACAACCAGAAGCCGGAGCTGGACAAGCATTCCGTGGTTGCGGACAACCGGACAGGCGGCTATTTGGCGGCTCGCCATCTGCTGGAGCTCGGGCATCGGAGCATTGCCTATCTCGGAGGAGAAGAAATGTTCCGCAGCACGGGCGAACGGCGCATCGGTTTTCTGCAAGCAATGCAGGAGGCGGATGCAAAGCCGTTCGAATTGGCTCAAGGCGAATATGACGCCGGCTTTGGCGTCCGCACCGTACAGCGCTGGCTGAAGGAAGGGATGCTGCCGACCGCCGTTTTTGCCGGGGACGATTACATCGCCGTCGGGGTCATCAACGCCTTGCTGGCGGCGGGGGTGCGCGTACCGGAGGACGTGTCGGTCGTCGGGTTCGACGACCAGCCGATCGCTTCGCAGCTCGTCCCCGCGCTCACGACCTTTCGGCAGCCGGTCCGCCGCCTGGGGGAAAAGACGGTCGAGCTGCTGATGGCCCGCATCGAAGGCGCGGAGGAGCCGCCCCCTGGTGGGCCGCTCCTGCCGGAGCTTGTCGTACGGGCTTCGACAGCCCCGCCGCCCGGCCGCTGACCGGGCTGGCAGCTCGCAATAGCCAGCTAAGGGTCGGAAATGGAGCAGCAGAGAGAAGGCGCATGCTCCGGAGGGCCTTCGCGCTGACGACGCACGGCCGTGCTGTAAACAGAAGACGGAGCAGCGGGGAGAAGGCGCAAGACTCTCGGAGGGCCGCCGTATTGGCGGGTATCCTTCTTCATATAAAGCCGCTGCACCGCAACGCATATCTGCAAAAGGAAGCAGCTATCAACAGAAAGGGAGATGGACGAATGAACACGGCGGAAGCATTGGGGTACGGAAGCACCGATCGGCTATTGCTTGTCAACGCGGATGATTTTGGGATGTGCCATTCCACCAACCTTGGCATCATGCAGCTGCTCGAAGAAGGGGCGATCTCTTCCGCAACCGTCATGATGCCCTGTCCCTGGGCGAAGGAAGCGGTCGAATGGGCGGCCGGGCATCCCGGGGTCAATGTGGGCGTGCACCTGACTTTAACCAGCGAATGGGAGCGTTACAAGTGGGGGCCGGTCACGCGGAATGCGGATATGAGCAGTCTGGTGACGGAGTTCGGGCATTTTCCCGACAATTGCCTGGAAGTGGAGCAGAAAGCCGATGCGGAGCAGGTTCGGCTGGAGCTAGTCAATCAGCTGAAGCTGGCGCGGCGGTTCGGCCTTGACCCCACCCACCTGGACAACCACATGGGCAGCGTGTACGGCCTCCAGACCGGACGGAACTTTCTGGATCTTGTTTTGGAAATCTGCCGGGAGAACGGCCTTCCGTTCCGGATGCCCCGCACCACGCGCGGGGAAGAAATCGCGCCCGATTCGGATGATATGGCCCAGGCGCTGGCACGTTTTGCCGACGAGAAAGGCGTTTTTATCCTCGACTACTTGACGGGGCTGCCGTTTTCGACGGAAAAACCGGAGAGCTATGAAGAAATGAGAGGGAACATGGCCCAGCTGCTCCGCAGTCTGAAGCCCGGCGTCACCGAAATCATCATTCATCCATCCCTCGTCACGGACGAGCTGAAAGCGATCAACCCCCACTGGGAACGCAGGGGGATGGAATTCGAGCTGTTCCGCGATCCCGAAATCCGCGGTCTGCTGCAAGAGGAGAACATCCGCCTGATCCGCTGGTCGGAGCTCCGGGACGCGCAGCGGAAGCCGGCACGCGGATAACGTTACGTACGACTTGAAGGGGGAATAAGGCATGGGGGCGAACGCAAGGGAGTTACAGGCGCTGGACAGCCGGAAAAAGGTCGCCTACAGCGCGGGCAATTTGTCGGTCAATTTGTTTTCCCAGGCGTTTGCGACGTACATCGTGTTTTATTACGTGGACGTGCTTGGCGTGGAACCGTCTTTGATCAGCCTGGCGATGGTCATTCACGGCATCGTGAACGCCGTGCTGAATCCGTTGATCGGGTATGTTTCAGATCGCACGGAGAGCCGCTGGGGCCGGCGCATTCCGTATATGCTGTTCGGCATCGGCCCGCTCGCCGGGGTGTTTGCGCTTCTCTGGTTTCCACTCGCCTCCGGGCCCGCGCTGTTCTGGTATTTTTTGATCGCGGTGCTGCTCTATGATGTTCTTTTTGTCGTCGTGGTGCTGAATTACAGCGCCCTTTTCCCGGAAATGTTTCTGACGATCCGCGACCGCACCACCGTTTCGTCCTGGCGGCAAATGTTCGGCATTATCGGCATGATCGCCGGCGTCGCTATCCCGCCTCTGCTGTACGATCAGCTGGGCTGGGGGTCGATGGGATTGATTTTCGCGGTGCTCGGGGTGGCGGTTTTCCTTGTCATGCTGCGCGGCTGCGAGGAGCGGGTGCGCAAGCCGGCGGCAGGCATCGCGTTTTTCCCTGCGCTTCGGTACACCTTCCGCAACAAGGCGTTTGTGACGTTTGTGCTCGGCAGCTTTTTTGTCCAGTTCACCTTTGCGCTGCTGACGGCCGGGATTCCGTTCTTCACGAAATACGTGCTGAAGGAAGCGGATACGGCCAACACCCTTTTGCTCGGATCAATCTTTGTGACGGCGATCCCGATGGTATACGTGTGGGGGAAGCTTACCCGTCGGGTCGGCCCCCGAAAAGCGGTGATGCTGGCGACGATCCTGTACGCGGCGGCCTTGTCCTCCTTCGCGGTCGGTTCAACCGTTGCGTTTGCGATTGCCGGAGCCGCGGCCATCGGCCTCAGCCTGGCGGGCCTTCTGGTGCTGCTCGATGTTTTGCTGTCGGAGGTTATTGACGAAGACGAAAGGGTCACCGGGGAGCGAAGGGAAGGCATGTACTTCGGCATGAACGGCTTTGTGGTGCGCTGGGGCGTTTCGCTCCAGGCGATCATCCTCGGCTTTGTACTGGAGCAAAGCGGGTATAACGCCGATGCGGCGTCCCAACCGGACACGGTGGCCGCCGGCATCCGGCTGATGCTGAGCGGGATTCCGATCGCGGCGCTTGTGCTGGCGCTCGTCTGCTTCTGGCTGTTTCCGATCCGGCAAAGCCGGGGCGAGGCGTCCGTTTCCGCGGGTGTTCCGGGGAAAGGGTAAAGAAAAGCAGCAATTCCTTGCAGAGCGGTCGGAAAATGAAAAGTGACTGCTCGTTTGTAAAGTTTAAAAACAGACTATTGTCGAGAGTGAATGGAAACCGGACCGGCAGGAGGCAATCCCTGCGCGTCCGGTTTTTTGTTGGTTTTTCTAAACGAGCTGTCTGCAACAGGCAGGCGCACCCGGAACTCGGGAACACAAAAGAGGTTGTCCCGGCCGCATTTGACCTGGGGACAACCTCCTTATAATGCCTGCCTCCGCCTCAGCGGGCCATCCAGCCGCCGTCGACACACATCACGTGGCCGTTCAGATAATCGGACGCAGCGGACGCAAGGAAAACCACGGGGCCTTTCAGGTCCTCGGGCAAGCCCCAGCGAGCGGCCGGAATCCGGTCGGTGATCGCCTGCGTACGGGCTTCGTCCTCCAGAATCGGCGCCGTGTTGTTGGTTTTCATGTAGCCCGGCGCGATGGCGTTCACCTGGATGCCCTGCGAAGCCCATTCGTTGGCGAGCGCCTTGGTGATGCCCGCGACGCCGTGCTTGCTCGCCGTATAGCCCGGCACGTTAATGCCGCCCTGATACGAAAGCATGGAGGCGACGCTGATGATTTTGCCGCTGCCCCTTTCCAGCATATGCCGTCCGACGAGCTGGCTCAGGAAGAAAACCGATTTCAGGTTCAGGTCGACCACGTCGTGGAAATCCTGCCAGCTGTGCCGGGCGGCGGGCGTCCGCCGGATGATCCCCGCGTTGTTCACCAAAATGTCGATCCGCCCGAACGCTTCAAGCGCGGCGGAGACCACGCCTTCCAGCTCCTCTTCGCGGCTCAGGTCGGCAGTAATTTGCATCGCTTTGCGTCCCAGGGCTTCCGCCGCAGCTACCGTCTCGTCGCTTCCCGTATAGGAGACGCTCACGATGTCGGCGCCCGCTTCTGCGAGGCCAAGCGCCATTCCTTGGCCAAGCCCGCCGGAAGCGCCGGTTACAAGCGCCGTTTTACCTGTCAAATCGAATACGTTCATCGGTCATCCTTCTTTCCTGCAATTTCAATGACGGCGCCTGCCTTGCGGAACCGTTCGGCTGTTTCATCCGGCAATCCGCTGTCCGTCAGGATAGCCGCGACATCGGAGAGACCGGCGAAGGTCCGCAGGGCGCATTGCCCGAATTTGTGATGGTCCGCCGCCAGATAGGCGGTTTGGGAGGCTTCCAGCAGTGCACGCTTGAAATCGAGCAAGTCCCCGGTATAGAGGGAAAATCCGAATTCCTCGTGCACCCCGGTGGCGGACAGAAACGCTTTTTGAATATTCAGCATGCGCACCGCCGAAACGGCTTCCGGCCCGGTCAGCATATTCCGCACCCGGCAGCCTCCGGGGACGACCAGCCGGATTTCGTGTTTGGCCGCCAGTTCGCCGATGATAAACACATCGTTTGTCACAACCGTCAGCGGCGCATTGTCCAGCCGCCGGGCGATCTCCAGCGTGGTGGTGCCTCCGTCGAGAGCGATGATGTCGCCTTCCGCGATGTGCCGGAGGGCGAGCTCGGCGAGCTCATGCTTCTCCTCGCGATGCTTCAAAGGAGGCACTTTGGCGGATAAAATACCGAGCTGGTCGCCCTGGGCCAGCATGGCGCCACCGTGGATGCGGAGCAGCAATCCTTTTTCCTCCAGCTTGGCCAGGTCCTCGCGGATGGTTTTGCCGGTTACCTCAAGGGCGCTGCTGATCTCCGCCACACTCAATTCTTTTCGCTCCAGCAGCATTTCCATGATGGCTTCGTGTCTGCGCAAAGGGTTCATTTGGCTTCATCCATTCCTGACCGGTTCAAGTCATGTTCGTTGTCTTGCGTCGCGGCTGTTTTTACCGCATGTCCGTGATGGCTACGCCGTCCATATCGTCAAACGCCTGGTTTTCCCCTGCCATGCCCCAGATAAAGGTGTAGTTGGATGTCCCGACGCCGCTGTGGATCGACCAGCTCGGGGAAATGACGGCCTGTTCGTTTTGCACGACGAGATGCCGGGTTTCGGCCGGGTCGCCCATGAAGTGAAAAACGGCGCTGGACTTCATATCAAAGTAGAAGTACATTTCGGACCGGCGGTTATGCGTATGAGCGGGCATGGTATTCCACATGTTGCCGGGCTTCAGCATCGTAAGGCCCATCACCAGCTGGCAGCTTTTGATCCCGTTCTCATGGATATACTGGTAGATGGTCCGTTCGTTGGACGTTTCCAGGCTGCCGAGATGGCGCGGATTGGCATCGCTGATCGCGGCTTTTACGGTAGGGTAGGTTTTGTGCGCCGGAACGCTGTTGAAATAGAACTTGGCCGGCTGGTCCGCCTGCTCGCTTGCAAACAAGACTTCCTTGGCGCCAAGCCCGACATACAGGCAGTCCTTGGCGCCCATCTCGTAGCTTTCCCCGTCCACGGTTACCGTGCCTTTTCCGCCGATGTTGATAATCCCGAGCTCGCGCCGCTCCAGGAAAAAGTCGGCGCCCATTTCCTTTTTATCCGCGTCCAGCTTGAGCGTCTCCTTGACCGGCTGCGCTCCGCCGATGATAAAGCGGTCGACATGCGTGTAAACGAGCGTAACCCGATCGGGAACAAAAACGGTCTCTACCAAAAAGCTGCCGCGAAGCTCCGCCGTGTCCATCTTCTTCACTTGATCGGGGTGATTGGCATAACGGATTTCCATTGTGTACACTCCTTTGTTTAAATGTGTTCATATAAGTTCATTTAGGTTTAATTTACCTCAAAAAGCGGCCGAGCGCAATGGACCGCCTTGTTTTTTGCCTAAGCGGAGCGCAATATGAGAAAATGAAAGTTAGCTTGACGTTATGGCAAAGCACGGTTTGGTTACTATTGTCTGTTCTCCATATCTGTTTTCCAAACGTAAACAGCGAAAGATGTACGTACATCAAAGATTTTGTTACTATGAAAATAAAATAAACGGGTGAAACCGGCGGGCAGGCAGAGTACTTGTAGTTACTTATGGAAGCGCACCAAATAAAAATACAATCCAGGTGCACGGTTTGGATTGCAGAAAACTCTATTAACCGAGTGGGCGGAGGGCCCGGATCGTTCTGCAGAAGCATCAGCGTTCGCCTTTGTTTTCGGGGGCTTTCTTCTGCTTATATTCAATCGGGAGCCTCCAAAAACAACAGCGATCGAAAGAACGATCCGTAGGCCCGCAGTCTGCCGGTTTTTGAATAGTTTGTTTAATCCGAAAAGTGAAAATCCGAATTGTTTTTTTAATTTGTTTGCTTCCAAAAGAACGATCCGCAAGCCCGATGGTTTTCACCGCACCCGCGAAAGGAAGCGCCTCATGCCCAAATCCGAACCGAAGCACATCCGGCTCAAAAAAGAAATCGCCGCCCGCATCGGCTCCGGCGAGCTGAAGCCCGGCGACATGCTGCCTCCCGAATTCGACCTCGCCGGACAATACGGCATCAGCCGCCAGACGGTGCGCCAGGCGATCGGTGCGCTGGTCCAGGAGGGCCGCCTGCGCCGCGTGCAGGGCAAAGGCACGTTTGTCAACGAAGCGGCGGCGGAGCCGAAGGACCTGCAAACCATCGGAGTCGTCACGACGTATATCTCCGATTATATTTTTCCGCTGATCGTACGGGGGGCCGAAGCGGCACTGCGCGAAAAAGGCTACCGGCTGCTCCTGGCCAGCACGGACAACGACAAAACCAAAGAACGGGAATGCCTGGAGAGCATGATGAGCCACCCGCTGCGCGGCCTCCTGATCGAGCCGACCAAAAGCGCCTTGGGCAACCCGAACCTGCCCTACTTCCTCGAACTGGACAACCGGGGCATTCCGTATCTGATGCTGCATGAGCGGTACGGCGAGCTGACTTGCCCGGCCATCAAAACCGATGATGAGCAGGGCGGCTTTCTGGCGGCGGACCATTTGCTGAAGCTGGGCCACAGGCGAATCGCCGGCTTTTTCAAAACGGACGACATGCAGGGCGTGAACCGGCTGAAAGGCTTTATTCGCGCCCACCGGGAGCACGGGACGGAGCTGAATCCCCGCTTTGTCGTGCAGTACGACACCGAAGCCAAAGGGGAAAAACCGTTTGAAACGGCTTATGCCATGCTGGAGCAAGAGCACGACCGGCCGACGGCCATTGTGTGCTACAACGACGAGCTGGCCGTCCGGCTCCTGGAGGCGGTCCGGCTTCTCGGCTTGTCCGTGCCGGAACAGCTTTCGCTGGTGAGCTTTGACGACTCGTTTCTGGCCACCGCCACCGAAGTCAAGCTGACCTCGCTCACGCATCCGAAGCTGGACATGGGCGTACAAGCGGCCGACCTGCTGTTAGCCATGATCGAAGAACCGGGAGCCCCCCGGGAAGACCGCGTATACAGCCCGGAGCTTGTTTTGCGCACGTCCACTTGTCCGCCTTTTGCCTGAGGAAAGAATAGTTATTGTTGAAATGTACGTACAAGTGTAAAATGAATGAGAAGGGAAGGAGGCAAGCAAATGCTGGAGCTGTTGAAAGAAACCGTATGGGCGGCCAACCTGGAGCTGCCCCGGCACGGACTGGTGACGTTTACGTGGGGAAATGTAAGCGGTATCGACCGGGAGAGCGGGCTCGTCGTCATCAAGCCGAGCGGAGTGGAATACGAAGCGATGAAAAGCGGAGACATGGTCGTGGTGGATTTGGACGGGCAAGTGGTCGAAGGGCATTACAAGCCGTCCTCGGATACGCCGACCCATCTGGCGCTGTACAAGGCGTTTCCGCAGATCGGCGGAATCGTCCATACCCATTCCTCCTGGGCGACCTCCTGGTCGCAGGCCGGCCGCGGCATTCCCGCGCTTGGAACGACGCATGCGGATTATTTTTACGGGGAAATTCCGTGCACCCGGCCGATGACGGAAGCGGAAATTCAGGGCGCTTACGAGCTGAAAACCGGACATGTGATCATCGAGACGGTAGAAGCGCGGCAAGCCGGTCCCGAGACCGATGCCATGCGGATTCCGGCGGTGCTGGTCCACGGCCATGCTCCGTTTTGCTGGGGAACCGACCCGCATAACGCCGTGCACAACGCGGTCGTGCTGGAAGAGGTGGCCAAAATGGCGTACCGCTCCTATGCGCTTAACCCCTCGCTGAATCCGATAGACCCGTCGCTTTTGGACCGTCATTTTTTGCGCAAGCACGGAGCAAACGCGTATTACGGACAAACCTGAGTGGATGGAGAAAGGGGAACCGGAAATGAGCAAAAAGTATGCGATCGGAATCGATTACGGGACGGAATCGGGCCGTGCGGTGCTGGTCGATCTGGCGGACGGTACGGAAGTAGCCGAGCATGTGACGCCTTATGCCCATGGCGTTATCGACGAGGAATTGCCCGGCTCGGGCGTCAAGCTGGAGCATGACTGGGCGCTCCAGCATCCGGGCGACTACCTGGAGGTGCTGGCGCGTTCCGTTCCGGAAGCGCTCCGGCTGTCGGGCGTCGACCCGTCGGACGTAGTGGGCGTCGGCATCGATTTTACGGCCTGCACCATGCTGCCGGTGGACGGGAAGGGCGAGCCGCTCTGCTTCGATCCGGCGCTGGCGGACAACCCGCACAGCTGGGTGAAGCTGTGGAAGCACCACGCCGCGCAAAGCGAAGCCAACCGGATCAACGAGACGGCGGAGCGGAGAGGGGAAGCGTTTCTGCCTCGATACGGCGGAAAAATATCGTCCGAATGGATGATCGCCAAGGCGTGGCAGATCCTTGACGAAGCGCCCGAGCTGTACGAGCGGGCGGACCGGTTTGTCGAGGCGACGGATTGGGTGATCGGCCAGATGACCGGGAACCTGCTGCGGAACAGCTGCACGGCGGGCTACAAATCGATCTGGCACAAGCAGGAAGGTTATCCGAGCCCGGCGTTCTTCGCCGCGCTGGACCCGCGGCTCGAAGAGCTTGCCGCAACGAAGCTTCGCGGAGACGTGGTGCCGCTTGGCACGAAAGCGGGCGGCCTTACCGAGGCCATGGCGGCACGGATGGGACTCAGGCCCGGCACCGCCGTGGCCGTCGGCAACGTGGACGCGCACGCGGCCGTTCCGGCCGTCGGCGTGACCGGCCCCGGCAAGCTCGTGATGGCCATGGGCACCTCCATCTGCCATATGCTGCTCGGCACGGAGGAAAAGCCGGTCGAAGGCATGTGCGGCGTGGTGGAGGACGGCATCATCCCGGGGTATCTCGGCTATGAAGCGGGGCAGTCGGCGGTCGGCGATATTTTCGCCTGGTTTGTCGAGCAGGCTGTTCCTGCTTCCGTAAAGGAAGCGGCCGAGCGGGAAGGCACGGACGTTCACACCTGGCTGGAGAAGCGCGCGGCCGCATACCGGCCGGGCGAAACCGGGCTGCTCGCGCTCGATTGGTGGAACGGAAACCGTTCGGTGCTGGTTGATACGGATTTGACGGGGGTCATTCTCGGGCTGACGCTGCTCACGAAGCCCGAAGAGATTTACCGGGCGCTGCTGGAGGCGACCGCCTTCGGCACCCGCAAGATCGTCGACGCCTTCCATATGAACGGGGTCGAGGTCAACGAGCTTTACGCCTGCGGCGGCCTTCCGCAAAAAAACCGGCTGCTGATGCAGATTTACGCGGATGTGACCGGCCGGGAGATCAAGGTCGCGGCCTCCAAGCAAACGCCCGCCCTCGGAGCGGCGATGTTCGGCGCCGTGGCGGCGGGAGCCGGAAACGGGGGATACGACACCATCGTGGAAGCGGCCGAAAAAATGGCGCGGGTCCGCGAGGAATCCTTCAAACCGATCCCGGAGAATGTTGCCGTATACGAAAAGCTGTATCAGGAGTATACGCTGCTGCACGATTACTTTGGCCGCGGCGCGAACGACGCCATGAAGCGGCTCAAAAAAATCAAGGCCGACGCCCAGAAATAAAGGGAGCCGGCCGGAAGTCATACGGAGAGCCCGGCCGATTCCGCCGGGCTGCAGGCAGGCGTTCCGCACTCGCGCGGGCGCCTGTTTTCGTTCAGAGCCGCCGGATCGGCGTCAGCAGCGCAAGGGCGATTTCCGCCAGCTTGGCGGCGCCGGCCAAGGCAAATACCCAGACGGGGGAATACGCCTCGCTGATGAGACCGCCCAACAAAGCTCCGGCCGGCATGGCGGTCCGGGTAATGACGCGGGAGAAGCCCAGCACCCGGCCGAGCAGATGCGACGGCACGGTCTCCTGCCGCACCGAGGCTGCGATCACCGACCAGGCTACGTTACAGGCCGCGACGAGCGCAAAGCCGATCGCAGGGGCGTACCAGACCGGCCAAGCCGCCGCCAGAAAAAAACCGAACGCGCCGACCGCGAGCAGCACGGGAATCAGGCGGCCCCTCTGGAACCGTTTGTCCAGCAGCACGATGCCCAGGCTGCCGATGACGCCTCCCGCCGCAAGCAGAGAGGAGCTGAACCCGACATAGCCTGAATCAAGCCGGAACACATCGAGCAGATAATACGTCAGCACCGAAAAAGCGGCGCTGTAGCCGAAGTTTCCGATTGCGGCCTGCACGGAAAGGCTGGCATTGACCGGATTCCGGATCAGCCAGCCGAATCCTTCGCGCATCTCGCTCAGCACCGGCCTCCGCGCGCCGGGATTCGCCCGGCCGGTGGGAAGGCGGAGCAGCACCAGAAGCACGAGACCGAACGAGAAGACGTCGAGCCACAGAATGTTGACCACTCCGAGCAGCACCGTCAAAGAACCGGCTACGGACGGACCGATCAGATCGGCCAGCTGATTGACGGTCTGAATGGCCGAATTGGCGGCCGTCAGGCGGTCTCCCGCCAGATCCGGGGTGACGGCGGTGATGGCGACTTCATAAGTCATCGTCAGAATGGACATCAGGAACCCCGCCGCATACAGAAAACCGAGCTGAAGCCAGCCGGCGGCTTGCAGCAAAGGAATCAGCGCAATGATCGCCATGCGGATCAGGTCGATGGCCAGCATCAGCTTTTTCCGGTTCCAGCGGTCCACGAAAACGGCGGCGAAAGGGCCGAACAGAACGATGGGCAGGACGCTCACCGCATATAGCGAGCTCATCACAAGCGCCGAGCCGGTCCACTGATAGGAAAGCCAGGGAATGGCGAAAGCATAGAGGGCATCGCCCAGACGGGAAACGAAATGGCCCGCGATGAACAGGCGGAGCGGGGTGAACATACGGTTGCCCCGCAAGCCGGCGGATTTCCGCGGCCGGTTTGACCTTCCCCAAGACGAGCGGTTTACCGGCGGATAAGGCCGGTGAGACAATTTGAACAAGTTGGACCTCCTCCGTTAGCCACCCATGCCCTTGGTGGACACCACAGAAAATGAAACTAAAGTTGCGTTGTTTCAGGATGGATTTTTTGGCTATGCCGTGGTCCAATGTCCATCACGCACCGAGAGGTTTTGGTCATGGGGCGCCGGAAGGGGCCGGACAAATTCTAACGGTTGCCAGCGAGCTTATTTGGCTTAAAACGAGACGTTTCAAAATCTAACGGTTGCCACGGAGCTTATTTGGCTCGGAGAGGGGGCATTTTGGTCTTTTTGGGGCAAATAAGCTCTCCCACAACCGTTAGAAATGGAAACAGGGTTTTTTGGGGCGAATAAGCGCTGTGGCAACCGTTAGCCGCCCATGCCCTGGCGGGCACCACAGACTATGACGTTGCGTTATTTTCAGGTTAGTTAAGAATGGCCTTTAAGAGCAATACGGCCCCCATTCCGACAATCAGCCAGGCCGAGCCGGCGTTCAAACGGGCCCGCCATATTTCCGAAACGGACTTGCGGACGGCTTTTATCAGGAGGGCAAGCACGAGCCACCAAACCGCCGATCCGAAAAAAATACCGGCGACGAGCGGAGCGCCCGCTGCCGGGCCGGCCGTTCCGAGTGCGGCGGCGAAGGCCAGAAAGGAGAGGATGGTGAAGGGGTTGGACAAGGCGAATGCAAAAGCGGAAGCAAAGCTGCCGGCGGCCGCCTCCGGTTTGGCGGATTTCTTTGGGCCGCTTCCCCGGGCAGGCAGCAGCCCCTTGACGCCGAGGCCGATAAGAAGCAGTGCCCCCGCCAGCTGAAGCCCGGTGGCGTACTCCAGAAGCCACGCCGAAAGAAGGCGATGGCCTCCGAGGGCCAGGGCGGCGTAGCAGGCATCGGCCGACGCTACGCCAAGCCCGCTTGCGAAACCGCGAAGGAAGCCGTGCTTCAGCGTACGGTTGATGCACAAAAGCGAGACGGGGCCGGGCGGAGCTGCGATGGAAAGGCCGAATCCGAAGCCGGCTGCAACCAGGGAAAGGGCAGCCATGTCAGCGCCTCCGCTCCGGAAGGGGAAGACGCGAGGTTTCCTTAACCGTGCTCAGGATAATGGTTGTTTTTGTTTTCAGCAGACCGGGGAGCTCCTTCAATTCCTGGCTGATGATGCGCTCCAGATCCCGTGTGCCCCGGCAGCGGATTTTCAGCAAATAATCCTCTTCGCCCGCCGTGTGATGGCATTCCTGAATCTCGTCCATCTCCTCCACCTTGCGCAAAAAGGCGGCGCGGTGCTCGGGCTTGTCCAGAGTGACCGCAATAAGGGCGGACAAGGGACAGCCGATGGACTCCGCGTCGATACGCGCGGTGTAGCCTTGAATCACGCCCTGCTCCTCCAGCCGCCGGACCCGGTCGGCGGCGGCAGGCGAGGATAAACCCAGCAGGCCGGCGAGCTCGGCCCAGGTCATACGGCCGTTCGTCATTAATGCATCAATAACTTTGTAATCCAAATCATCCATCAACTATCACCTTTTATTATTAAGATTAAATCAACTATAAGTTAAATATAGTAATTTGGCAAGGAAAAATGAACAGCCTCGTCCTTCCCGGCTACAGGAGAGCGAGGCTGTGTAAAGTTTGGCGCTTCAGGTTCGGGTCTCCTTGTCCGGTTTCCCGTAGTATGCCGTGCGTTCCAAAAACCATGCAGATTTTCAACCGTTTCCGCATATGCTAAGGAATCCAATTTCAGCACAACAAGGAGGATGGCAGATGACAGAAGAACGGCCCTGCATGCCCGTCTATTGCAACAACCCCTCGGCGTATATCCGGCAGATGTGCGAATGGCACGAGAAAATGGCGCTGGCTTCGGCACCCGACGGAGAGTTCCATACGGAACGGGCGGAAAGCTACCGCTTGATGCTGGGCGAAGACGGCGCCGTGCTTGACGCGCTCTACTACTAAGCTCCCCCCCGGGGAGCTTTTTCGTTTCATAAAACCGCCGGGGGGGTAATGATAAATGCGCGCATCGAAACCAGTATAGAGAAGGAGATGCTCAACATGAACGAAGATGTGTTCAAAGGAAAATGGAACCAGCTCAAAGGCGAAGCCAAAAAGCAATGGGGAAAACTGACCGACGATGACATGGATGTTATTGCCGGCGAAAAAGATAAATTGATCGGCAAAATCCAGGAGCGCCACGGCCACACGAAGGACGAGGCGGAGCGCCAGTACAAAGACTGGTCCGCTTCCTGGCGCGACTAAACGCAACCGGAAAGCCGGCATTTCCCGTACAGGGGGATGCCGGCTTTTTTTGGTTGGATTTCGGCTTAATGGGCGACCCTAACGGAAAGACGCGCGAAGCAACGAAAGGAGCGTTTACGGATGGGGCAGATTCAATCGCTGCAGTGGGTGCGGACGCTCGAAAAGGACGGCCGGACCATGGCCGAAATTAAAGCGGTGCTGACGGACGGAACCGCACTGTCGGCGATCGTGGCCGCGGACGGTCCGGGAAGGTTCCGGCTGGATACGCTGCTTTACAATGACGCGGATTACGAGCTGGACTGGTACGATAACCCCCTTCACCAGGCATACCGCGACGCGGGCAATGAGCTATCGGACGAGTCGGCTCTTCCGCAGCGCGGCGGCTTTACCCGGGAAGGGCTGCTGGCCGCCATAGCAAACGACCCGGCGATTGCCGGCGGTTTGGCCGGCTTGCAGTAGACGGTTGCGAACAGAGAGAAGCTTGCCCGGGCGAGCTTCTCTTTGTGCTGTCCGTGTTTTCCGAAGGGCGGGTGCAAACGGCCGATGTATGGTAAACTGGAGCAAAGAAACCTGTTGCTGGAGGGAATTCCGTGAGCAAGTTTTTTCTTTTCGGCCTGCTGGCATGGCTGACCAGAAGTCCGCTTCTCGCCCTGCTTATTCTGCTGGCGGTCTATTATTTCATTGACCGGAAATTCATCGGCCTTTTTCCGAGCATCAGCGCTCCGTTCAAACGGAGCGCCAGGCTGCGCGAGCTAAGGCGCCACCTTCGCACTCACCTGCACGACACCGGCTCCAAGCTTGAAGCGGCGCGCCTGCTGATTGCAAAGAAGAAATATTCCGAGGCCGAGACGTATCTCCGAGAGATTCTGCCAATCATGGAGGATTCGGCCGAAATCTATTACGAGCTGGGGATCTGCCGGCTCGCCCAAAGAGACACGGCCGAAGGAGAACGTCTGCTGCTGCGCAGTCTGGAGCTCAATCCGCGGGTTGCGTACGGAGACCCGTACCTTCGGCTCGGAGAAGCCTATGCGGAGCAGGACGCCAACAAGGCGGCCGGTTACCTGAACCGGTTCCGCGAGCTGAACACGTCGTCCTGCGAGGCATACTACCGGCTCGGACAAATCTACGGCCGGTTGGGCCGCAATGGGGAAGCGAAGGACGCTTACCGGGAAGCGGTGGAGGTTTACCGTTCGCTTCCGAAATACAAACGCCGGTCCGAACGCCGGTGGGCGCTGCTCGCGGCGCTGCGGAAATAGAGAGGGGGAATCGGCATGTACGGCATCGACCGCGCGCGGTTAACGGACTGTCTGCAATTTTTGGGCCGGCTCGGCGAAGTTTCCGCCGAAGTGCGGGGCAACTGGAAGAACGCGGAAACCGTCAGCGCTTATGCGCAGGAACGGGTGCTTCATTTGGCCGTGGAGGCCATAACGGACATTGGCAGTTTGCTGATCGACGGCCTGGTTCTGCGGGATGCGGGGAGCTACGAGGATATCATCGACATACTGGCTGACGAAAAGGCGGTGGAGCATTCGCTTGTTCCCTGTCTGAAGGAGCTGGTACGGCTGCGCAAGCCGCTGGTGCAAGGATATACGGAGCTGGACCGGACCAAGCCGCATCCGCTGCTGGACGAGCTTCCGCCGCTGCTGGAGCTTTTTTGCGAACAGATTCGCCGCTTTGTCGTCGTGGAGACGGGAGAGGCATTGCCGGTTTTGATTTAATCGCCCATTTTATTGTGTCAAACCGGCGCCAAGGCCACTATACTGTTAGAAAGACTGGGCATTCGTCCCGGTTTCGGGGCTAACGGCAGCCGGATCGGCGAAGGCCTGTAACCAAAGGAGCGTGTTCGCATGGCAGAAGGGAATGGCAAATCGTTTTTAATCGGAGCGGCGGTTGGAGCGGCTCTCGGGGCGGCGGCGGCACTCTTGTTTGCGCCTAAACCCGGCAAAGAGCTTCGGGCGGATATTGCGGAGCAGGCCGGCAAGGTGACGGAGAAAACCCGTGAGCTGGCGCAAGCCGTGGGGACGCATACCGCAGAGTGGACCGGAAAAGCGAAGGACGCGGGCGCTGCGGTGGTGGAGGAATTCCGCAACTGGAAAGCACGGCACGCGGACGAGGAAACCGCCGCGGCTGTATCGGCTGTCGAAGACGGCAAAACCGAGCCGTTTGACAAGGAGTTTTTAGGCCAAGCGGAAAACATTTAGGGAAACGAAGCGTCGGCGGGCGGATACGGGGATGCTTCAAACTAAGGGCGGGGACCGGAGCGGTCTTCGCCCTTTGCCATGTTGTGGGGTGGTATAACACGGACCGGCCTGCCGGGAGTTACCCGTTCCGGCGGAGAAGCGCCGTCATATCCTCTGGAGGAAGCGGACCGCCGAACAGATACCCTTGCATTTCCGAACAGCCGTAGACCTGCAAAAGCTCCTTTTGCCTGTTCGTTTCAACGCCTTTGGCCCGACAGCTTATCGCCAGCTCCCGGCAGGTTTGAATAAACGATTGGGCAATGACCTCTTCCGCGCTTCCCTCTCTTAACGATTCGATCAGCGGTCTGCCGAGCTTGACCGCGGAGAGTCCTCCGTATCCCAACGCCAGCAGAGGAAGCGGTCCGGAGCCGAAATCGTCCAGCGTGATGCGGAGTCCCTTGGCTGCAAGGCGCGACAAGGCGGAGAAGGCGGCGGGGTGCATCGGCGTATCCTGCCCGGCGTATTCCAGACCAAGGAGAGCAGGCGAAAGGCCGAACTCCGCAAGCGCCGATTCAACGGTCGCCACGAAGCCCGGGTTCATCAGCTGGCGGGTGGACACGTTGACCGAAACGGACGGAATGGCGTATCCGTGCTGCCGCCATTCGGCCAGCTGCCGGCACGCTTCGCGTATCGCCCAGTTGCCGATGGGGACGATCAGCCCCGTGTCTTCGGCCGTTTTCAGAAAATGCGCCGGCTCACAAACCTCGCCGTCCGGTCGGCGCCAGCGAAGCAGCGCTTCGGCCTCGAGAATACGCCCGGCCGAAGTCTCGAAGACGGGCTGGTAATAGAGGGAAAAGTCTTGGTTCAGCAGACCGGCGGCCAGCTCGGACTCGAGGCGAATCCGCTTTTCCTCGCTTTCCTCGATTTCGGGCTGGTACACCTTGACCAGACCGCCGCCCTCGCGGCAGGCGGCGTTCAGAGCGCTTTGCGCCTTCCGGATCAGAGCGTCGCCGTTCGCGCCGTCATTGGGGTATAAGCTGATGCCGATGGAGGTTGTCACGAACAGCTTTTCCTGCAAAGCCCGGGTCGTATCCAGCCGGGACAACCGGTTGCCGAGATGCCAGGCCAGCTGCAGGACATTTCCCAGGCTGTACCGGCCGCCGACCGCGATGCCGTAATGGCTGCCGGGCGAGCGTCCGAGTATGGAGCCTTCCGGCAAAAGCCGGTTCAGTTCGTCCGCTACCAGCCGCAGCAGACGGTCTCCTCCTTCATAGCCGTATGCCGCGTTGATCCGCTCCATATGATGTATTTTGAGCAGGAGGACATACACCGGGTCGCCAACGGCGACAAATTTCACCAGAAACCGGTTTAAAACGCTCGTAAAAAGGTCCCCGGAAGCGGCCAGCTCGGGGAAGCATTCGTTTTGGTTGCGGGAAACCGCTTGTTTGCTCATGAGTCAGCTCCATATGGCAGGGTGTTTTCCAAAAGGCGGATGAAAAAAACATCGAAACGGCGTGGTCAGATCATGTCGAAAAGGGGCTTCAAGAAGGTAGACAGCGCCAATCGGAAAATGGTTCCAGCCCGCTGTGAAAAAAATGAAAAAGGACCGCCGCCGGGCAAAAGTCCGGGAGCGATCCTTGGAGGAAAGGGAACGGGAATCAGCCGTTCAGAAAAATCCGTTTGGTTTCTTTGCCCGAGCGGTAGATGGACGCGATCATTTCCTGGGTTTTGAGCGCTTCTCTTCCGTCGATGTAGGGGGTCGTACCGGCCTCAATGGCCCGGTAATAATCGCGGATTTGCTTCGAATGGCTGACGCCCCAATAGAATTTCACGCCTTCGCCGTAATCGACCACTTCGCCCGGGTTCTTGTCCCGGGTGATCGTGGTGCCGTCGTTGTAATGGATCGTGGCTTGGTCGGCGACCATTTTGGCGGTGCCCTTTACACAGTGCACTTCAATTTCCACCGGCGCGTCGTAGCTGTAATAATTGATCGCATAAAAACCGGCAAACACGCCGTTCCGGAACTTGACGACGCCTTCGACGCTGTCCTCGACCTCGATTTTCTCGTGCGCCCGGTTTCCGATTTGCGCGTCCACGTATTCCACTTCGTCCCCGACAAACCAGCGCATCAAATCCATCGTGTGAATGGCCTGGTCGATCAGTACGCCGCCGCCTTCCTTGTCCCAGGTGCCTTTCCAGTCGCTTTTGCCGTAGTAGTCGTCCGAGCGGTTCCAGGTTACCAGGCATTTCGCGCCCAGCACCTGGCCGAGACTTCCATCCTCGATCGCATTTTTGATGAGCTGAGACCCCGGGTTGTACCGGTTCTGAAAAATAACGCCAAGGGTTACGTTGTTCTTCTCGCATGCTTCGACCATGGCCCGGCCGTCCTCCGTGCTGATGCTCATCGGCTTCTCGGTCAGGACGTGAACGCCTCGTTCGGCGGCGTACAAGGTCATGGGCGCGTGCAGGTAATGGGGCGTGCAGATGTGAACGACGTCCAGCTCTTCCTTCTCGAACATTTCTTCGTAGCTGGTATAATAGTTGCAGTTGTACTTTTCCGCCGCCTGTCTCGCGCGGTCTTCCTTGCTGTCGCAAACCGCCGCGATTTCGGCAATATCCGTCAAAAGAATGGAGGCCGCGTGCATCGGAAAAATATTTCCGCAGCCGATAATGCCGGCTTTATACTTGGGCATGGGCAATATCTCCTTCTTGCTGGGATGGGAACCTCTTCACCCCGATTTTACCCCACGGCCCGGCGAAAATCCAATCGCTCACACGGCAGAGGAAACGGGGCGCCTGTTCCTGCGTCATACAGGAAATATGACTGTTTCTGTCGAAGTAAACAGCATGACGACCGTTTAGGAGGACTGACCGCGTGACCATTCAGAAAAAGCCGGCTTTGGCCGCCGTCCTGCTTGCCGCCGCTTTGGCAGGCTGCACTGTTGAAACCGCCTGGGATGCCCAGCCGTCCCCGTCCGCATCCGCCGCGCCGGTATCTCCTTCGGCTTCGGCCTCGCCTGCTCCAACGGAGCAGCCGCAGGCAACCGCAGGGGAAACGGCCGCATCCGCCGCGCCTGCGGAGAGCGCTTCGCCGGCCCCCACTCCGGCAAAAGCCGAGGACGAAGCGTCTGTAGCGCCGGCCGCACCGACCGAACCGGCGAAAACGGCGGCGCCCACCCCAAAGCCCGCGCCCTCCGCAACCGCGAAACCCGCGGCGTCGGCCGATGCAAAGCCGCTGTCCTGGTATTATATGAAAAAGGGAAAAGGCATCGTGCCCGGGTTTCCGCCGGAGACGGCGCAATACGGGACGGACCGGAAGGCCGTCTATGCCGGAACCGGTCATAAGGTTTATTTGACCTTTGACAACGGCGGGCCAATGGGGGATACGAAAAAGCTGCTGGACACTCTGAAAGCAAACGGGGTAAAGGCCAATTTTTTTCTCGCGGGCTACAATTTGCGGGAGCACAAGGATTTTGTCCGGCAGCTGATCGCGGACGGCCATCTGGTGGCCAACCATACGATGACCCATACGGACATGACCACGCAGACCGAAGAGGAAGTGCGGAGCGAGGTCCGGGAATACGAGGCGATGTACAAGGAAATTACCGGTCAGGCCATTCCGAAGTATTTTCGTTTTCCTTACGGCAAGTACAGCATGGAGCTGCTGGAGACGTTAACCGGCATGGGGTATACGTCCGTTTTCTGGTCGACGGCCATGCGGGACTGGGAGCCGCGCAAGAACGGCCCCGACGACGCCTATAACGATGTGATGAACGGGCTGCACGACGGAAACATTATCCTGCTGCATCAAGGCTCGGAGGACAACATCAACGCCCTGGACCGCATTTTGAAAGGCATTCAGGCGGAAGGATACGAGTTTGGCCTGCTGACCGACTTTTAACGGAGCCGCGTCCTCCGGGCTCCGCCCTTTTTGTCCGGCGCCGCCGAAGCTTCGTACATTTTTTTCGCAGCGCTCATATTGTACTGTGTTCCCTAAACCACATCTTGAGGCAAAGGAAGCGTAGCTTAGTGAATCAGGCCATAGCCCTTCTGGATTCCGGAGTCGGCGGATTGACCGTGGTAAGAGAAGTGCTCCGGCAGCTTCCGCAAGAGCAGATCGTCTATTTCGGCGATACCTCCAGGGCTCCCTACGGGTCCCGGCCTGCGGAGGAAGTTATTCGTTTTACCGTGCAGATTGTCGATTACCTGATGAAATTCGACCCGAAAATGATCGTCGTGGCCTGCAATACCGCGACGGCGCTCAGTCTGGATATCATTCGCGAGCGGGTTAAGGTTCCCGTGGTGGGCGTCATTAAACCGGGGGCCCGCTCCGCTATCAAAGCGACACGCAGCGGCGTCATCGGCATAATCGGCACCGAAGGCACCGTGAACAGCAAGGCGTACGAAAACGCGTTGAAGGAGCTCTCTCCGGAAACGGAGGTGGTGAGTCTGGCCTGCCCGGAATTCGTCCCGCTGGTCGAAGCCGGCCGGTTCGATGCGCCGGAAGCGATGGACATCGCAAGGCGGTCCCTGGCTCCGCTCAAGAAAACCGGGATCGATACGCTGATTCTCGGCTGTACCCATTATCCGTTTCTTGCGCCGCTCATTTCCGAGGTGGTCGGCCCGGACGTCGTTCTGATCAGCTCGGCGGAGGAGACGGCGCGGGAGATCAGCGCGCTTTTGTCCTACGGGGACATGCTGGCCCAATCCGGCGGGCAGACGGCGATCCACCGCTTTTTTTGCAGCGGCGACCGGCAGCTGTTCCGGCGGATCGCTTCCGCCTGGCTGGGCCGGCACATCGAAGCGTCTCCGGTCGTCTGGCAGGTGCCGTCGATTCTCTGAGCCGGCCTGTTTCCGACCTGTCACGCATGACGTTTTTCTAACCGGCATAGAGATTAGAAAAGCGGAGCGTTCCGGAAAACGTCCGGAGCGTCACTGCGGGGAGATTTGGCCTTCCGGCCGCTGTNTTTGGCCTTCCGGCCGCTGTTGGTTTCGGATTTCCCGAACAAGCCGCTAGGCGCGGAAGAAATCCGAAACCAAAGGCGGACGTGCTGAAGCGCTCCTTCAGGCTCAAACTCCCCTTCGTTCCGTACCGGACGATCCGGCTCCGCTTTTCGGCCAAAGCCGGTTTATTACCCCGTCATGCAGGACAAGGAGGGAAATATGGCGTTTGCTTATACCGCAGTGCCGGGAGACGCGCTTCAGCGGCTGGCCCGGCGCTTTGGCGTCGGCGTGCGCGAAATTGCGCACGCCAATCCGTGGCTGGACCCGAACGGCGCGCTGGCGCCGGGAACCGTGCTGCGGATTCCCGATCCGGTTATCCGGCGGCATGTGGTTCAGGCGGGAGAGCGGACCGCGGATCTTGCGCTGCGCTTCGGCTTCGGGCCGGAGGAGCTGGCGGCGCTGAATCCGCAGCTTGCGGCGGCGGAGCCGGCGCCGGGCAGCGCGCTTTCGCTGCCGCCGCGCAGGCTGCCCTCGCCCGAGGAGCCCGGCTACGTGTTTGGTCCGCCCGAGCTGGAGGAAGCGGTAAGCCGCATCGCCGCGCGGCAAGCCATCGCGGAAGCGGAGCGCATCGGCGCAAGCGTTCTCGGCAAGCCGCTTTGGGCGCTGCGCATCGGCTCGGGTGCCGCCCGCGTCCATTTGAATGCGGCCGTTCACGCCAACGAATGGATCGCCGCCGCTGTGCTGACCGCCATCCTGGAAGACCTCTGCCGGGCGGCCGCCGAAAAACGCCCGTTCCGGGGACGAACGGTCGGGCCTTTGCTGCAAAAGGTTTCGCTTTGGGCGGTCCCGATGGTCAACCCGGACGGCGTAGAGCTTGTGCAGGAGGGCGTTTCGCCTGCTCACCCCCTTTATCGGGAGCTGCTGGAATGGAACTTTGGCAGTCCCGATTTCAGCCGGTGGAAAGCGAATGCGCGCGGAGTCGATCTGAACGATCAGTTCCCCGCCGGATGGGAGGAGGAAAAGGTGCGCCGCGGCCTGTCCGGCCCCGGTCCGCGCGACTGGTCGGGGGAGGCGCCGCTTTCGGAGCCGGAGGCGGCTGCACTTGCCGCATACACCCGTCAAAACGGGTTTTGGACGGTGCTTTCGTTTCATACCCAAGGACAGGAAATCTACTATACCTACCGGGGCCTGGAGCCTTCCGGCTCGGAGGAGCTGGCCCGCCGGCTGGCGCGGCGCAGCTTTTACACGCCGGTCGTGCTGACGGGAAGCGATGCGGGATACAAGGACTGGTTTATCCAGGCGTTCGGGCGTCCCGGGTTCACGGTTGAAGCAGGCAGGGGAACCCATCCGCTGCCGTCCGGCCAGTTTCCCGATTTGTACCGGGAAATGGCCGAAATCATCCTGGAAGCGGCGGAAGCCGCCGCCGAAAAAGCCGGAGCGGGGAAAAACGGATCGTAATCCGTTTTCCCGCTCCGGCTTTGGCATTTCGGCCGAATGGCCGGTTAAGCCCAGGGAGGCGTTTCGTCGTATTCGCCTTCCGGACGGCGAATCCACCGTTTCAAGTATCCTTGCTCGTACAAGGCTTTCAGCGTAATGATAAGCACGGGCGACAGAATCAGGCCGGCAACCCCGAAAATGGACAGCGAAATCATCATAAACGAGAGCATGGTAAACGCGGATACGCCCAGGGTGTCCCCGGTAATTTTCGGCTCCAGCACCTGCCGGACCAGCAGCACCACCGCGAGCAGCAAGCCGAGCCAGAGGGCCAGGGTCGTCTGTCCGACGATAAGCAAATAGGCGATCCAGGGCAGGAATACCGCGCTGACACCGAGCAGTGGCAGAAGATCGAAAAAAGCCGCCAGCAGCGAGATGGCAAATGCGTTGTTCACGCCAAGAATCAGGAGCGCGGCGAAAATCACGACAAACGTGATCGTAATCAGCTTGACCTGCGATTTGAGGTAGCCGGCGATTCCGGCCAGCACGTTCACCCGGAGAAACTGGAACGCGCCTTTGAACGTCTTGGGCGTCTTGTCGGTAGCCAGCCGCTTCCACCAGTCGATTTCAATGCTCAGAAAATAGGCCAGAATAATGCCGACGCCAAAGTTGACCAGGAACGAAGAGAACGAAGTGAGCCAGGAAAACAAGCCCATCAGAAAGCCGCTCACCCAGCCGGATACCTTGCTGACAATCGTGCCGCCGTACTCCTGGATCTTGAGGGCGACGTCGGGCGGGATGGCGTTCCAGCGTTCGACCCATTCCCCGGAGTAATTGTCGATCAGCGACTGGACGGTATCCGGGAAGTTGGCAATGCGGCTCGACAGGCTGAGAAGCTGTGTCGTCAGAATCGCGCCGAGTCCCACGATGATCCCGAGAATGATCACCACAAACAGCAAGGTGGAAATGGCGGAGGCGAGCGATTTCTTCATACCCAGCTTGTGCAGACGTTTGGCCAGCGGTTCGATAGCCGCAAAAATGACCAGGGCGTACAAGATCGGAGCGGCGATTTTAAACAGGAAACTGAAAAGCAGCATAAACAGATAAACCGTCAAAACAATCAAAGCAATGTCAAACACGGTGCGGGCATACTTTCGGTAAAACGGCATCATCGGGGCGGCACTCTCCTGTGTCGTCAGGTTTTGAAAGCTTAATACGGGAACGAAAAACATCCGGTTTCACGGTTGGAATCGTCCGGGGCGCTTTGTTATAATCCGATTATACTCCAACGGAAAGAGCTTCGGGAAAGGACTTGCGAAAATGAACGAAACGATCGATCTGCTCCGGAGGCACCGCTCCATCCGCAGCTTTACGGACGAGCCGGTCACGGACCGGCAGGTGGAAGCCATCGTCGGCGCGGCCCAGATGGCGTCTACCTCCAGCGGGATTCAGGCGTACAGCGTCATTGCCGTCCGCGATCCCGCGATGAAAAAGCAGCTGGCGGCCCTGTGCGGAAACCAAAGCTATGTGGAGAGCTGCCCGGTTTTCCTCGTCTGGTGCGCGGACCTGTACCGGCTTCAGGTTGCGGTCAGGCTGGCGGCGGGCGAAGAAACGGACGTGGCGCGGAATGCGGAAAACGTCATCGTGTCGACCGTCGACGCGGCCCTCGCCTCGCAAAACGCCGCTGTGGCAGCGGAATCCCTTGGCCTCGGCATCGTTTACATCGGGGGAATCCGGAACGAAAGCGCGGAGGTCACCCGGCTGCTCGAGCTGCCGGAGCTTGTTTACCCCGTGTTCGGCATGTGCGTCGGTAAACCGGCGCAGGACCCCGAACCGCGTCCGCGGCTGCCGATGAGCGCCGTGCTGCACAACGAGCGGTACCGGCGGGAAGGTATCGGAGAAGCGCTGCGGGAGTATGACGCGGTGTACCGCGATTACATGCGCGCCCGTTCGAACGGGAGGCTGGATACCTCCTGGTCGGAAGCGATGGCGCGCAAAATGCCGGTTCCCGCCCGCGAGCATCTGAAAGACTACCTGGACAAGCAGGGCTTTCGCTGGGAGTAGACGCGAACGGCCCGGCGCCGCTTGAAGACGGCGGCCATGATTTCGACCCCGGCTCCGGCCGGAAGAGCTTTCCGACGCGAACCGGTTGCGCGGGACCCGGCTTTCTTTTACAATGAGAAAAAAGATACCGAGGTGCAAAAAGACCGATGAAATGCAAAATTACCCGCAATGCGGCCAAAGTGATACAAAAGGAACTGGAAAAGGAAGAAAACCAGGGCCTGAAGCTTCGCGTCCTCGTGACGCACAAGCACGGCGACCATGCGCATTATGCCATGGATCTGGACAACCCTACCGAACAGGACGAAACCGTCGCGACCGACAAGGGCATCGAGGTTCTTCTCGACCGCAACGAGCCGCTTCTGGACGGGATCATCATTGATTACCTGTATCTTCCGCAGGAGGGGTTCGTGGTGACGAACCCGAGCAAAGGAAACCACGGGGATCACTAAGGTGGCAGCCAACGACATCCGCGTTTGCGACAAATGCAAGCACATGAAGATGAAGACGGTTCTTCCGAAGCTCCGCAAGCTGGCGCCGGACGCCACGATCACCGTCGGGTGCAAATCGTATTGCGGGCCCTGCGCCCGCAAAGCGTTTATTTTTATCAACGGGCGCTATATCACGGCTCCGACGGAAGACGAAGCCGTGGAGAAGGCGGCTCCGTTCGTCAAGCACTAACGGGTTCGCGTACAAGCGGACCGGGAGAAGAAAGGCGCCTGCGAAGGCGCTTTTTTTGTAATCCGGCTGCGGGCCTGAGGGAGACGGGGGATCGGCAATGGCACGTTACGGTTACTGGACGGCGGCGGTGCTCGCGGCCGCCGTGCTTCCCGCGGCGGCGGGCTGGCCTGCCTTCGATGCGGCGGCGCTGCTCGTCCGCAGTCTGCTGGACGGAGGATTGACCCTGCTGGCCTTATCCGGCTGGCTGGGTACGCAGCAGCCGGATCGGGGAAAACGGCTTGCGCTGGGCGGGGCGCTGGGCGGCCTGGCTGCCGGCGCAGTGTTATGGGCCGCGGCTTGTATCGCCGGCGTGCGCCTGCTGTCCGGCGCGGAAAGCGGCTGGCTGCCGATCGGGACCGCTTTGCTGCTGCTCACCGTCGGCGTCCGCCTTCATACCGGCCAGCCCGCCGCCGCCTGGCGGCAGAAGGTCAGCTTGCGGGCCGCCAATGCGCTGGAGGCGGGCCGCCCCGGCCGGCTGGCTTGGGTGGCGGCGCTCACCGTTCTCCGCGGAGCGGCCGAAGGGGCGCTCTATCTGCCCGCCGTAGCCGGGCAAACCGGGCCTGCGGGCTGGTTTGCCGGTCTTCCCCTCGGCGCGCTTATGCTGTTCGTTGCCGGATGGGCGCTGCCCCGGCTGCCCGACAAGCGGGACATCCGCTGGTTCGCGCTGTCGGGACCGGCGTTATCCGCGGCGCTGGCGCTTCGCCTGGTCGGCGTCGGCGTCGGCCGGCTCCAGGCGGAGGGGGCGATGGGGGCGACGCCGGCGGTTTTTTTGGACGGGGTTCTTGTTTATTCGTCCACCTGGGAGACCTTGTCGGCGCAAGCCCTGCTGCTCGCGGCCCTGCTCGCTTCCTTTGCGTACAGCCGCAAGAGAAGCCGGGACTTTTACCGTCAGATCAATATGCAATAATGCCGGATTGGAGCAGCCATGAGCCGATTTTATCGTTCCTTTATGCAGGCCCCGGGGAAGTATTGGGGCCAATTGAAAGAGCTTCACCCCGTCGTCCATATTCTTCTGATCGGAACGGTTATGGCGCGCGGCGCCTCGAGTATGAGCCTGCCGTTCCTCGCCATTTACCTGAGCCGGTCCGGCGACACCGGCATTTTTGGCACAAGCCTGATCATCGCCGTCTCGTCGCTTGCCGGTACCATCGGCGGTTTTTTCGGCGGCGCGATCTCGGACCGGATCGGGCGGCGCACCGTCATGCTGGCGGCGCTGTTTGGCTGGGGCGGCGTTTTTATCGGGTTTGGCGTGGCCCGGGAACCGCTTGTTTTTGTTTTCCTGAATATCGTCAACGGCCTGTGCCGTTCCTTTTTTGAACCGGTCTCGCAAGCGCTGATGGCCGATTTAACCGCGAAGGAAAAACGGATGAAGGTGTTTTCGCTGCGATATTTTGCCATTAACGTGGGCGTCGCGGTCGGGCCGCTGGCCGGAGCCTATTTCAGCACCCGCAACGCCTCGCTCGCCTTTATTTTGACCGGCGTCGTCTATCTGTTGTATGCCTTTACGCTGCATATCCTGCTGATTGTCTTCGGCATCCGCAAGATCGAAAGCGAGCAGAAAAAAGACACGACCCTGGCCCAGGCCTGGAGCGTAATTCGCCAGGACGTCCGGTTCCGCTATTTTCTGCTCGGAGCGACCATCAGCTCCATCGGCTATTCGCAGATGAGCGTGACGTTGGCGCAATACCTGGAAAGAGATTTTGTCGGCGGCGTAGAGCTGTTCGCGGCCATGCTGAGCCTGAACGCGATCGCCGTGCTTTTGTTCCAGCTGCCCCTGTCCGCCTGGTCGGCAAAGCGATCGCCGATTGTGGCGATTACCGTCGGCATGATCATGTATGCGTTCGGCAATCTGGGCTACGCCTTTTCCTTTAATTCCGTCACGTTCCTGGCGTCGATGTTCGTCTTTACCCTGGGTGAAATCCTTTCCTTCCCGGCGGGCAGCGTTCTGATCGACCGCATCGCCCCGGACGGCATGCGGGGCACCTATTTTGGCGCCCAGTCGTTTCAAAACATCGGCGCGTTTATCGGCCCGCTGCTAGGCGGTTTCCTGCTGGACGGTCCCGGCGGCGGCACGCTGTTCTCGGTCATGGCCGCGCTGTCCCTCAGCGCCATCTGGTTTTACCGGCGAGGGGATGCGCTCACCGAGCGGCAGGCCGCCCGGAACACTTCGGCGGCGGCACGGGCGGCGGACTGACCGGAATTACACGCGGTGGGCGCTGTCGCCGGAAGAAACCATACAAAAAAACTCCCCTTAATGCCTGTCGGGATCGGGCAAAGGGGAGTTTTTGCATGCATGGCGTTTTGACTGACACTCGCTAGCGAGCAGGAGAGTCCGGCCGCAGACAAAGGGAACGACTTCCCGGCCGGCTTTAGCCCTTCTTCTTCTCCATGGCCGCTTTCAACGCGTCGGCGAGGCTGTTTGCTGGCGGCGCGGCATCCTGGTAGCGTTCCACCAGGGCCCGGTTTTCCTTCGCAGCTTTCCGGCCGCCGCCGCTTCCGTCCAGCATTTCCACGAGGTTGCAGGGACGGCATTGGGCGAATTTGCCCGCCTTGCCGGTCCGGATTTCCATCCGCTTGCCGCATTGGGGACAGCGCTTGCTCGAGGTCGCCGGCTCGGCCGCGCGCCGGTAGGAGCATTCGCGGGAGGAGCAAACCAGCGTCTTGCCGCGCTTGCTTTTGATCTCCTGAAGGCGCTCGCCGCATTCCGGGCAGCGGCTTTGCGTCAGGTTATGCGGCTTGTAGGCGGCTCCGCTTTTTTTGACGTCCTCCACCATGCGGACCGTTTTCTCGCGGATGGACCGCATGAACCGGCCGGGGTCGCCGCTGCCCCGGGCGATTTGCTCCAGCTCGCGCTCCCACTCGGCGGTCAGCTCGGGCGTCCGCAGCTCCTCGGCGGCCAGCTCGATCAGCTGGAGGCCTTTGCTTGTCGGAGTGAGCGACGCGCCCTGCCGCTCGATCGTATCCGTGCCGAGCAGCTTCTCGATGATGTCGGCGCGGGTTGCCGGCGTGCCCAGGCCATGCTTCTCCATGGCCCCGAGCAGCGCCGCTTCCGTGAAGCGGGCGGGCGGCTCGGTGAAGCGGCGGTTCAGCACGCCGCGCTTGACCGGCAGCTTGTCGCCGCGCTTCACATCGGGAAGCCGCTGCTGCCGGCCGCCGGAATCGGAGCGCGGCTCGCCGTCCGGCCGCTTGCCGTCTTCCTCGTCGGCGTCGGTTAGCTCGCGTTCGCCGTACACGTCCTTCCAGCCGGCCTCGCGGATGATCCGGCCGGATGCGTACAGCCGCTCGCCGCCGGCTTCCAGCGTCAGCGTGGTTTCTTCATACCGGCAGGGCGGATAGAACAGCGCGATAAACCGGCGGACGATCAGGTCGTACAGCTTCCGTTCCTCAGCCGTCAGCGCGTTCAGATTGACGAACTGCTCGGTGGGGATGATGGCGTGATGATCGCTTACCTTGCTGTAGTCCACTATGCGCTTCGTCACCTGGAGCGGTTTGACCAGAAGCGGCCGGGCCAGCGCGGAATAAGGGCCGACGGCGACGCTTTCCAGCCGTCCCTTCAGCGTCGGCGCCATATCCTGCGTCAAATACCGGGAATCGGTGCGCGGATAGGTGACAAGCTTGTGCTGCTCGTACAGCTTTTGCAGCACATTGGACGTCTGCTTGGCGGAAAAGCCGTACCGGTTGCTGGCGTCCCGCTGCAGCTCGGTCAGATCGTAAGCGAGCGGCTGGGGAATCGTTTTTTCGGCTGTCTTGACGGCAATCACCTCCGCCGTTTTGCCGCCGAGGCCGCCCGCAATCCGCTCGGCCTTGGGAATGTCGAAGAGGCGGGCTTCTCCGTTCTCGGGGCATCTCCACTGCGCCTTGAACGAGCCGAGATCCGCCTCCACGGTGCGGTACTCCACCGGCTGAAAGCTCTTAATCTGCTTTTCCCGCTGCACCAGCATGCCGAGCGTCGGCGTCTGCACCCGTCCGGCAGCCAGCTGCGCCCCGTGCTTGGCGGTCAGCGCCCGGGTGATGTTGAGGCCGATCAGCCAGTCCGCTTCCGCCCGGCAGACGGCGGAGCGGAACAGCCGGTCATAATCCTTGCCCGGCTTGAGCGCGGCGAAGCCGTCCCGGATCGCCTTGTCCGTCTGCGAGGAAATCCAGAGCCGTTTGAACGGCTTTTTCCACTGAATCTGGTCCATGATCCAGCGGGCCACCAGCTCGCCTTCGCGTCCGGCGTCGGTGGCGATGACCAGGTCCGTCAGATCGGACCGGCGGCTCAGCTCGCGGATGCCGCGAAGCTGATGGCTTGTTTCCCGGATCGTTTTCAATTTCATCGGCTCGGGCAGCATCGGAAGGCTTTCCAGCTCCCACGTTTTCCATTTGGGGTCGTAATCCTCGGGCTCGGCAAGGGTAACCAGATGGCCGAGCGCCCAGGTGACCACATAGCGCGGGCCTTCAAAATGATGCTTTTGCTTGTTCGTGCAGCCGAGCACCCGGGCGATCTCCTTGGCGACGCTCGGTTTTTCGGCCAAAACAAAGGTTTTCATCGGCGATTCCTTTCCGAACGCATAAAAGAGGCCCGCGGATGGATCGTGGCGGGCCGCTTCGTTCCGGTCATTCGCAGTCTTGACAGACTCGTTAAACTTCTTGGTTCAATCGCTATAAGAATACCACGAAACGGGAGGCCGGGAAAAGCCCGCCCGCCGTCCCGGTCACGGACAGGGAGGCGGTCGGCATGCAGCGCTTTATAGGAGGGGCCTCGCAGCCTCAGGCTGCATTTGCCAGCGGGGCGGCAGCGTCCTTCTGGCGGGAAATGATAAACAGGGCGGTCCAGATCAGCAGAAACCCGGCGATTTCGTGGATTTTGACCCATTGCCCGACAATGATCCAGTTCATGACGACCCCGACCATCGGAAAGCTGAGCTCGGCCAGAGTGGCGACCGAAGCTTTGATGGTGGAGAGTCCTTTGTAATACACAAGAATGCCCAGCAGCCCCGGCAGGAGCGCCTGCCCGATCAAATTAATGAAAACGGCGGCGTTGGCGCCGAAGCCTTCCGGCAGGTTCCAGGCTGCGCCCTGGCTCCACGTAATGGCAAACAGGAAGGGGAGCGCCAGGATGAACCGGAGGGACGTGACGGTTTCGTACTGCAGCTTGCCGAGCGACAGCCGGCCCATGACGGTTGATCCGCCCCATAGCGCCGCTGCGCCAAGCGACATCAGGCTGCCGATCTGCGCAAAATCGTTCCAGTGGCCGAACGGAAGGGTAAAGCCAAAGGTCAGCAGGTACGTGCCCGCCAAAGCGAGGACAAGCAAAAGACCGAACCGGCGGGGCAGCGTTTCCTTCAGCAGCATCCGCGCCATGAGGATCGCGAACAGGGGCTGAAGCTTTTGCAGGAGAAGCACGGCGTTGGGATTGCCCGATTGCAGGCCCATTGTAAACAGCAGCGTCGCCAGCGCCGAGCCGCCCCAGGAAAGGAAGAGCAGCGCGGCGATGTGCTTGGCGCGCAGTCCCCGCAGCTCACCCCGCCGTTTCCAGATCATCGGTATCACGAACAGCACGATCAGCACATGCTCCAGCAAAACGATCTGCGCCGGCGTCATCGCCTTCAGCAGAATGATCCGGAACAGCGGGTCTACGCCCCAAAGCGCCGCTCCCAGCACGACCAGCCAAAACCCGCTGCCGGCTCCGAATTTAAACCTTGGTTTTCCGACCGCCATCTCCGTACCCATGTTGACATTTGCGCTCACTTCGTTTGTCTCCTTCTTGCGAACAAGGAACCCGTCAAACCAAGAAACCCCCGCAGTCGAAAAATTCGACGTACGGGGGCCGGATTAAAGAAACGTGCGGCGAGTGTTTCAAAAAACGCGCGCATGTCTGTCTCCGATCTTCTTCCATCCGGACTTTACCGTCGGCCCCGGAATTTCACCAGGTCAGCCGCATTCCTGCAGAGGAATACGGGTCGCGGGCTTTGCGCGCTTCGATCGCACGCTCACCGCCGGTCAGGAATTTCACCTTGCCCCGAAGATCCTTATTCGTTTTCTTTTGATTCTACTCCAAATCCCCGCGCAGTCAAGGACAAAATTGTGAACATTGTCACAAGCGGCGAATCAGGCAGCGAAATCAGCTTTCCGCCGGGTTTTTGGAGCCCTCGGAACCGGGTGTGCGGGGAGGGCGGCTGCCGAAAAACTGGTAATAGGCGCATTCGATCCGGCCGTTAAACAGCTTGCGCTTTTTGTTGGCGGGTTTTCCGAAGTAATGCTCCAGCTGCTTGCTCGGCGTCAGCACAAAAACCGACCAGCTGTCCAGCCGCTGAATCATCGAGCCAAGCCCGCGCAGGGCGACGGTCGCTTCGTCTTTGTCGCCTAGGCGCTCGCCGTAGGGCGGGTTTGTGATCAGGCAGCCGCTTTCTCCCTGCGGCTTTGCGGACGAAACCGGCTCCACGGAAAAGCGCAGCTCCTTCGACAGCCCCGCCGCGCGGGCGGACGCCTGGGCGACCTCGATGGCGGCCGGGTCGATGTCGGAGCCGCGAATGTCGAGCGGCACATCATCCCGGACGGAATCGTAGGCCTCGTCGCGGGCTTCTTCCCAGGCGCTGTCGCCGATAATCGGCCAATGCTCGGAGGGGAAGGAGCGCCGCAGGCCGGGCGCGAGGTTCCAGCCGATCATCGCCGCCTCGACGGGAAGAGTGCCCGAGCCGCAAAACGGGTCGTAAAACGGCCGGTCCGGCGTCCAGCGGCTGAGCAGAATCATCGCGGCGGCGAGCGTTTCCTTAAGCGGGGCTTCCGTGACCAGCTTGCGGTAGCCGCGCTTATGCAGGCTCGGGCCGGTCGTGTCGATGGTCAGCGTGGCAATGTCGTTCAGGAGAGCGACCTCGATCACGTACCGCGCGCCCGTTTCCGGGAACCAGTCGGAACGGTAGCGGGATTTCATTTTTTCGACGACGGCTTTTTTGACAATGCCTTGGCAGGCGGGAACGCTGGACAGCTGGGATTTATGCGAGCGGCCTTCGACAGGAAACTCCGCGTCACCGGGAATCCAGTCCGGCCAGTCCAGCGCTTTGGTGCCTTCAAACAGCTCGTCAAAGGTCCGCGCCGGGAATTCGCCCATTTTCACGAGAATCCGGTCCGCGGACCGCAGCCACAAATTGGCCCGGCAGACGGCGTCCGCGTCTCCCTTGAAGGTGACCCGTCCGTTTTCGGTGAACGAATCCGTATAGCCCAGTTCCTTGATTTCCCGGGCGACCACGGCTTCCAGCCCCATGGGGCAGGTGGCGATCAATTGCATGTTCATCGGTTAGCTCCGTTTCATTTTCTGTTTTGGGTGGCAATCTTGTATAGTTAGAGTATAGGCAAAGCCTGCACGGATGACAAACATCGGCGGAAGCGGGCGGATCAGACAAGGGAGTGGCACAGGAAAATGGACAGCAAGGAAGCGGAACGATACGCGGATTCCCTATATGCGCGCGATGAACAGCTGGAGGAAGCGCTTGAAGCCGTCAGGCAAAACGGCATGCCGGAGATTTCGGTTTCGCCGGGCTATGGACGGCTGCTCACGCTGCTGGTGAAAATAGCGGGCGCCCGGTCGGTGCTGGAAATCGGAGCGCTCGGCGGCTACAGCGGCATCTGCCTGGCGCGCGGTCTTCCGTCCGGCGGACGGCTTGTTTCGCTGGAGCTGAAGGAGGAATTCGCCCGGGTCGCGCTGGAGCAGCTGACACGGGCCGGTTTTGCCGGAAATGTCGAATACCGCACCGGCGACGCGCTGGAAAGCCTGAAACGGCTGGCGGACGAGGGCCGCAGGTTTGAATTGGTTTTTATCGACGCGGACAAAATCCAGGCGCCGGACTACCTCGAATGGTCGATCCGGCTGACCGGTCCGGGCGGAGTCATCGTCGGAGACAACTGCTTTTTGCACGGGAAGACGCTGGACCCGGCAAGCGACGGACCGGGCGTGCGCGGCATCCGGCTGTTCAACGAGCGGGTCGCCTCGGACCCGCGGCTGGAGAGCACGCTGCTGCCCGGTTATGACGGGCTTGCGATCGCCCGGGTGAAGGGGGAACGGCGAACGGTCGCAACTTCCATTCTGCCGCATTAGCAAAAACAGGAGCGTCGGCGTCATCGAAGGATGACGTTCGGATGCTCCTGTTTTTTTGCCGCTTACTGCGGATGACGATGCGAGGGACGGGCAGCAAGGAAATGGCCTGCAACATATGGCCGGCCCGAAACGTTATTTCAGGAAGGACGCCGCGTATGACGGCCTTTCGTTTACGGAAGCCGGATCAAGCCGGACGCTGCGCGCGATTCGGCCGGTTCAGGGACCGGCGCACCCAAAGCGCGTTGAGCAGCAGGAGGCCGGCGGATACGAGAAACACGCCTTGAATTCCATAGAGCGGGGAAATTAACCCGCCTGTGATCGGGCCCAGCACATTGCCCAGGGCGAGCGTGCTCGTGTTCAGGCTGTAGGACCGGCTTTCCATGCCCTCCGGGGTATATTTGCGGATGAGGGTATACACCGAGGGCAGCAGCCCGCCCATAAACATGCCCTGGACGAAGCGCATGGCAAACAGCTGCCAGACGGAGGTTACAAACGCTTGCGGGATAAAAGAGCAGGCGACGCCGATCAGGCAGAGGTTCAGCACCCGCTGCGAGCCGAACCGGTCCCCGAGCTTGCCGAGGAACGGAGAGACAATCATGTTCGAAATCCCGTTTGCGGAGCTGACCAGGCCGGCGAAGAACGCCAGGTTTTCGGCTTGTCCGTGCAGGTCCTGCACAAACAGCGGCAGAAGCTGCGAGGGGCCGAGCAGCGCGAACTGGAACAGAAACGTCACCGAGAACAGCGCGGGCAGCTCGCGGACATGGGAAAGCTCGCGGAAGCTTTGGAAAAGCGACATTTTCGGCTGCTTCAAAGCGGCCTTCCGGTCAAAATTGTCGTGCAGCAGGAACGTAATGAGCAGGGATGCGACAACAAGCAGCCCGCCGGTCAGGAAGAAAATGTGCCGGTAGCCGATCACGTCGGCCAGCAGGCCGCCGATGAGCGGGCCGAGAATCGTGCCCGCCACGCCGCCTGACTGGAGCATGCCCATGGCGAAGCCGATCTTTTCCTTCGGCGTGTTGGCCGACAAAACGGTCACCGACGCGGGGACAAAGCCCGAGATGGTGCCGTTCAGCAGCCGCAGCAGCAGAAGCCACCAGGCGTTGGTGGCAAAGCCCATGCAGGCGATGACAATCGCCATGCCGTAGCCGGAGCGAAGCAGCATCAGCTTCCGCCCGTACCGGTCGGCGACCCCTCCCCAGATCGGCTGAAAGATAAACGAAGTGACAAAGTTGGCGGAAAAAATCAGCCCGGACCAGATGGCCACCTCATGCGGATCGCTCATGCCGAGTTCCTGAAGGTAAAGCGGCAGAAACGGCGTGACCATCGTTGTGCCGGCCAGCGCAATAAACTGCCCCAGCCAGAGGACGGACAGATTGACTTTCCATTTTTCCATTGAGAAGGACTCCCTTTGTTTCCTTATTCGGTCAAGACGGACTTGCGGTACAGGATCAGGCAAAAAGCGGCGGCGGCCAAGCCGATTCCGCCCCCAAGGTAAAAGCCGCTCGCGAGGCCGAACGAATCGTTCATCCAGCCGGCGAGAAACGGGCCTCCAAACATGCCGAGCGAATAAACCGCCTGGTAGAAGCCCATGGAGGTTGCCCGTTTCTCGTGTTCCACGCCGTGGATGGAAAGGCTGAGGAACAGCGGGAAATAGAGGCCCTGGCTGAAGCCGTTGACCGCCTGCGTCAGAGCGAGTACCCCGTAAGCCGGGACGGCGGGAATGAGCAGCGTGCAGACCGCGCTGGCGAGAAATCCGGCCAGCAGCGTATTCCGGGCCCCAAACCGGGGGGCGATCCAGCGGCCGCTGGCGAAATTGGCGAACGCGTGCGGAATCATAAAAGCACATACCAGCCAGATCAGATCGGATTTGCTGGCGCCGAGGGCCTGGGCCTGCAGCGGGGTAAACCCGAACATGGTGATAAAAAGAATGCTGTGCGCCAGGATCGACAGCACCGAAACGGAGATCAGGGACGGCGTCAGGACACGCTTCAGCCCGGCAAGCCGGATCGGCTCCCGGACGACGCCGCCCGCGGGCTCTTTTACAAACGCAAGGCCGGCGAGTCCCGCCAAGCCGAGTCCCGCGCCAAGCATGAACAGAAACGGATACCCCCGGGTATCGGCGAGCCAGCCGCTGCCGGTCATCCCGGCCAACTGGCCTACGGCGGTGATGACGGAGATGCTGCCCATCGCCTTGGCCGTTTCATGAGCGGTAAAATAGGCCGAATAAAGCACGGTAAACGCCACCCAGGCCGAAGCGGAGACGCCGGCCAGCGCGCGTGCGGCAAGCGGCCATGCCGCCCCTTCCAGGGTGAAAATCAGGCAGCTTGCGACCGAGGAGGCCAGCCCGAGCAGCATGAACGGTTTGCGCTTCATCAGGCGGTCGGAGGCGATGCCCAGCGGCAAACGCAAAAAAAGCTGAACGAGCCCGTAGCTGCCCAGCACAATTCCGGTATAGGAGAGGGACAGCCCGCGCGATTGCAGATAATCCGGCAGTACCGGAACATAGCTGTACATGGAGGCCCAATAGCACAGTGTGACAAGCACAAAAACAAGATGGTCCCGGCCGGTCGGAGAAAAGGCGGCGGGTGCGGCGGCTTTCATGATCAGGGTACCCCGTTTCGGACAAGATTCTTTAACTGTAACGCAAACGGCCTGCAATTGCCACCCGGTATCCCGGCGCGAAGGGCGCGGCCTGCGTGGTTGGGAGGTGATTTGTTTGCTATAATGGTTCCGTTGCGGAATCATTCCGACTGACTCATACATAGATAAAGGGGTTCTGAACCATGCCATCTTCGAACATGTCGCGCGTGAACCGCAAGCGCAAGAAACAGCGCCGGTTCCGCTTGCTGCTTTTGACCGCCGCGGCCGCCACCGTGTTGATCGTTTGGGCGGTGCGCGGGCTTTGGAACGATTCCCGGCAGGCGGAGGCGCCGCAGCCTTCGCCGACGGCGGCGGCCGGACAGTCCGCCGCTCCGCCGGCGCCTGCCGCCACCCTGCCGCCGGCGACCGCCGCCCCGTCCGCTACGCTGCCGCCCAGCGCGGAACCGTCCGTGGAGCCGACGCCCGCGGCCAGCCCGACGGAGGCGCCATCGGCCGGTTCGCCGTCGGAAAGTCCGGGAAGCGCCGGCAGCACGGCTTCCCCGGACACCGCCGGTACCGCGGGAGACGGCGGGACGTCCGCTGCGCCTGCGGTTCCTTACGACCCGGGCGTTTTTACCGATCCCGACCGGATTCAGATGTCGTTTGTCGGAGATGTTCTCCTGGGGAGCACCGTGGAAAAGCTGCTGGCGCAAAACGGGTACGACTACCCGTATAAACAGGTGCTGTCCTACTTGCAGCGGCCCGACCTGACCATCGCCAATCTGGAAACGCCGATTACGGAACGCGGCACCAAGCAGCAAAAAGAATACGTCTACCGCTCCTCGCCGGAGGTGCTGCCGGCTTTCCAAAAGGCGGGCTTTGACCTGGTCAATCTGGCCAACAACCACATTCTCGATTACGGCCAGCAGGGGCTGCTTGATACCTTCGATCATTTGAGCGGGGCAGGCATCCCGTATGTAGGCGCCGGACATAACGCCGCCGAGGCGTTCCAGCCGGTGATCCTGGAGAAAAAAGGGATGACCATCGCATTCCTTGGCTTCAGCCGCGTCGTTCCCGAGCAATCCTGGAAAGCGGGGCCTTCCTCTCCGGGCGTGGCGGATACCTATAACCACACGCTGCCTGTGGAGGCCATCCAAAAAGCGGCGAAGCAAGCCGATCTCGTGGTCGTGATTCCGCACTGGGGCGTGGAGCGCAACGATCTTCCGGAGCCTTACCAGAAGGAATTGGCCCGCCGGTATATCGACGCCGGGGCGGATCTTGTGGTCGCGAGCCATCCGCATGTGCTCCAGGGGTTCGAAAATTACAAAGGCAAATGGATCGCGTACAGCCTGGGCAATTTTATTTTCACCACCAACAACACGCCGAAAACCTGGGACAGCTTAATTCTGGAGGCGTCCTGCACGAGGGAAGGAGAGTGCGCCGTGAATGCGGTGCCGGTTCTCACCAAAGCCGCTCAGCCGAAGGTGATGACCGAAGCGGAAGCGGAGGCTCTGTTTAAAAGGCTGACCGAAATGTCGTTCGGGGCCAGCGTGCTGAAGGACGGCCAGATTGTGACCGGACGGCGTTAAGGCAGCTGTAGGACAGCAACACAAACCGTGCGCGGCGAAACGGCCCGCAAAAGGAGACACAAACGATGCAAACGTCGAATCCGGAAATCCGAACTGTTTATTGTGTAGGCCGAAACTACCGGCTCCACGCCGAGGAGCTGGGCAATGCCGTTCCGGACAGCCCGATGCTGTTCATGAAGCCGGGGCATGCCGTTGTTCCGGCGGACGGCGGCATCCTTGCACTGCCCGGAAACCGGGGGGACGTGCACTATGAGGCCGAGGTGGTGCTTCGCGTCGGCCGTCCTTACGAGGCCGGCATTAAAACGGATGACCTGGTGGATGCGTTGGCCCTCGGGATTGATTTCACGCTTCGCTCGGTGCAGGACGTGCTGAAGGCGAAGGGCCATCCGTGGCTGGCGGCCAAAGGCTTCCGGAATTCGGCTCCGATCGGGCCGTTCCGTCCTTATCCCGGCGCTTCCGCGTTCGATACTCCGTTTTCTCTCCGGAAGAACGGGGAGCAGGTTCAACTAGGCCGGATGAGCGACATGATCTTTTCGCCGCAAACGCTGGTCGACTTTATCGCGGAGCATTACGGCCTGGGGCCGGGCGACCTGATCTTTACCGGTACGCCGGCGGGAGTCGGACCGGTAGGGAACGGCGACCGCTTCGAGCTGTTCTGGGACCGGAAGCCGGCGGGAGCGTTTACGGCTCTTCTGGCGGACGGCGGCACACCGGAAGGGACCGGCCGTTGATTCCCGTCCGCGCGGATTCGGCCGGATGGACGGGCTTGCTTGACGCGGCGGACGCCGTCAACCGGATGTTTGGCCCCGTGCTGCCGGGAGGGAGCTGGGCCTGGGCGATCGGCCTGCTGGGCAGCATGGGCATCGGGGCTTATGCGTACCGGAAACGCGCTTTGACCTTGTCCGGCGTGCTCGCCTCCATTCTGATCGGAACGCTGCTTTATGCCTTCGGCCGCACGGTCTGGTTCGGCACGCTGATCGCCTTCTTTGCTTCCTCGACAGCGTTGTCCCTCTGGAAAAGGCAACGGAAAGCGAAGGCCGAGGAAGGGTACGAGAAAACCGGAACCCGGGACGCCGGCCAGGTGTTCGCCAACGGCCTGCCGGGTGCGCTTCTGTGCCTGGTATGGGCGTGGCGGCCCGATCCGGTCTGGCTCTTCGCGTTTGTCGGCGTGATGGCCGCCGTAACCAGCGATACCTGGGCAACCGAGGTCGGCGGTCTCAGCAGGAAGCCGCCCCGGTCGATTCTGACCGGCAAGCCGGTTCCGGCCGGGACCTCCGGCGGCGTATCGGCGCTCGGCTCCGCGGCTGCCGCGGCAGGCGGTTTATTTATCGGCCTGGCGGCGGTTGTGTTGACCGCGGCGGATGCGGCGCTGGCCGGTTCGTTTGCCGGCTGGCTGCGCACGGGCGCGCTTTTGCTGGCGGCCGCATTCATCGCCGGCGCGGCCGGGGCTTTTGCCGATTCGCTGCTCGGGGCCACCGTTCAGCGCATGTACCGCTGCCGGTCCTGCGGCCGCCTGGTGGAGCGCCGCGTTCACTGCGGCAAGCCGGCCGACTTTGTCCGCGGCATCCGCTGGATGAACAATGACGCCGTGAATGTCGTCAGCTCGCTTGCAGCGGGCGTGATCGCCGCCGGAATCGGGTTTCTGGGGTTAGGCTGAAAGGGGAGAGCAGCATGAGCAAGTGGACCAGTCGGAGAGCGGACGGCCTGATTATGCCGGAGGAGGGAAGCGTCTTTTTGCGGCCGCTGCTGCCGGAAGACGCCGAAGCGCTGCTGGCGATGCGGCAGGAAAGCCGGATGCATTACGAAACGTATCAGCCTGCCCGGCCGGAAGAATTCTACACCCTCGAGGCCCAGCAGGAGGAAATCGAGCGCGGCGCCGCCTTGATGGAGGAGGATACCCAATACACATTCGGCATTTTCCGCCTGGACACCGGCGAGCTGGCGGGCCGGATCAGCCTGTCCGCCGTGCATCGCGGCGTCTGGCAAAACGCCAACGTCGGCTATTCCGTCGGCGTCCGCCATCAGGGCAAGGGCTTCGCCGCGCAGGCCGTCCGGCTTGCCGCGTCGTTCGCTTTCCGCGAGGCGGGGCTGCACCGTCTTCAGGCTGCGGTTATGCCCTGGAACACGGCATCGCTGCGCGTCATGGAAAAAGCCGCCTTCCGCCGGGAAGGACTTGCCGAACGGTACTTATACATCAACGGCAAGTGGGAGGACCACTACCTGTTTGCCCGCACGGCGGAGGAAGACGACTTGTAGCGTTATGCGGGAAGCCGCACCAAAGAGCCCCTTTCCCCTTTTGCGGGAGAAACGGGGCTCTTTGGTTTTGATTGACTGATTATTCTCCGGGAATCATCAGCTTTCCTTGCTCCCGCAAATCACCGAGCGCGCTGGCGCGGATTTCGGAAGAAGACAGCGTATACAGGGTGTCTCCGATGTAGAGGAGCCGCTCGACGGTTTTCCTTTCGTCTTCGGAATAGCCGACCCTCCGGGCCTCCGCCTGCTCCTTTTCCGATTGATGCGTAATGGCCCCTCTCCGTTGAAAGCCGTTCTGCAAATCGAGCGTATAAACGTAAGCCCCCTGAAAGGAAAACGCCCCGTATTGCGAAACCTCCTCCCGGGATTCCGAACCTGTTTTCTCCGCACTCCCGGTTTGGCCGGCTTTCCCGGCCGTGTTTTCCGTTTTGTGCTTCATTACGGTGACGGGAAACGCCAGCAGGTTCTTTTCCCGGCTGAACAAAAGTGCTTTGTGATCGCGCAGCAGCGGAGAGTCCGTCCCCCGGTCGCCGATGGTTTCCTTGAACAGTTCCTTCGGGTTGTTGACGTCGCTGACATCGAACAGGGCGATTTTCATCCCCTGATAGTAGGCGGTGGTGCCGCCGGTAAAGCCGCCGCTCTCCGCTTCCACCGTGTCCTTGCCGAAGCCGATCAGATGCGTTTCGTCATAGGGATGCAGGTAGTCGCTGTAGCCGGAAATTTTCAGCTCGCCCAATACGCCCGGTTTTTCCGGGACGGACAGGTCCAGCACAAAGAGCGGGTCGACCGTTTTAAACGTAACCAGGTAGGCGCGGTTCCCCATAAAGCGGGCGGAATAGATTCGTTCGCCAGGGGCAAGGTTTTCCAGCTTGCCCGCCGTTTTCAGGCTGCTGTCCAGCACATAGACGTTGTTTTGGGACCGGTAGCCGTCTGCGGCCCAGCCTTCTCCGCTCGTTGTCGCAATGCGGAAGTAGCCGCCGTGTTCATCCATGGAGAACTGATTCAGCACGGTGCCCGGAACCGTCCCTTTTCCGCTGAAGCGAAGCGCCCCTTGCTCAAGCCGAAACTTGTAAAGCTCCGTTTGTGCTTCGGTTCTGTGCCCCGAAAACAGTCCGCCGTCCAGCCAGGATTTCCGGTCGTATGCGGTCAAGGCGACGTAAAGGTTTTCCGTGGAGCAGTAGATGGTCTCCCCGGCCCCCAAATAACCGTCCACTTGAGCTTCCTCGTCAGGCTCCGCCAGGTTAAGGCTGGCGACCGTCAAATAAGAGTCCATCTCCGACCCTGGAAAATAGCGAATCTGATCGTAATCCAGCTTGCGGAAATCCGGCGAAACCGCCGTGTCGCGGTAGACCAGGGCGGCGTCTTCTTCCCGGTCGCCCTCCGTAATGGCGTAGCGGTCGAGCCAGCGGTTGGCCAGCAGGTAAAGCGTGCCGCCGATTTTGCGGCTGGACAGATAATGGCCCTGCAGCTCCAACTCGCGTACTTTTTTCGGAGCGGATTTGTCCGTCAGGTCGTATACGATGGCAAGAGTGGTGGTGGAGGTGCCCCAGCCGGGGACGAGGTCGCTTGTGACTGCTGCTCCGACCGGCTCCGGCCCGTTCGGATGGGAAGCGGCGGCGAGAACGATCAAACGGCTTCCATCCAGGTACAGCTCAAGCGGAACAACGCCCGATTCAAAAGGAATCAGGCTTGCAAGCGTCATACCTCCTGCGGGTACTGCCCGTACCACCGCAATCCGGCTGCGGTTGACCTGATACAGGTATTCGCCGTCCGTCTTGACCAGGTCGGCTTCGTCTACGCCCTGCACCTGCACGTTTGTCTGAGAATAACCGCCGGCCGATTGGGCGGGGGCGGAGGAGCTTTCTCCGCCTTTGGCGGACGAGGCGACGACGGCCTCTTGGGCGCCTGTCGCCGCCCCGTCCAGGGTCTCATACCCGATACCCGGGGCGGAAGAGGCTTTTCGAAGCAGCTTGCGGAGCTGGCTGAACGAGCCGACAGCCGGAAGCGCCTGCTCTTCCGCGTCTCGCGGATTCATTTTGTATGCCGCCGCAGGGGACGCTTTGAGCGGTTCGTCCGCTCCGACGGCCAAAAAGGCGGAGAAGAACAGAACGCAGGCGAGCAGGGAAGCCGTACCGATTTTTTTCAAAGGGATCTTCCTTTCCGAAGACTTGGCTGCCCCTTAGACGTCCGATCCGGCAAAAAGGTTTCAATTGCCAGTTATGGATTTTTTCTTTTTGCGGCGGATGTGAAAAAGCCCGCCCGGCCGGCAAATCGGCGGGGCAGGCTGCGCTTTTGTCTGTTTCCTTGTGAAGCTTATGCGTCCTTCGTCAATTCTTCCATTTGCTCGATCAGGCTTTTGAACACGGCCATGGCCTGCTTGATCGGCTCGGGAGAGGACATGTCGACGCCGGCTTTTTGCAGGATATTGATCGAATAGTCGCTTCCTCCGCTCTTCAGGAAGCCGAGGTAGCGGTCGACGGCGGGTTTGCCTTCGTCCAGAATCTGCTTGGAGAAGCTGGTCGCGGCCGAGAAGCCGGTGGCGTATTTGTACACGTAAAAGCTGTTGTAGAAATGGGGAATGCGGGCCCATTCCATCTCGATGTCCTGGTCGACCTCCATGTCCTTGCCGTGATAGAGAACGTTCAGGTCGTAGTAAATCTTGCTGAATGCCTGCGGCGTCATCGACTCGCCGGCTTCCATCTTCTCGTGTGTAATTTTCTCGAATTCCGCAAACATCGTTTGGCGGAACACGGTCGTCCGGAATTGGTCGGCGTAGTAGGTGAGCAGGTACATTTTGGCTTTCGGGTCGTCCGTCTTTTTGAGCAGGTAATCCATCAGCAGCGCTTCGTTGAGCGTGGATGCGACCTCGGCCAGGAATATGGTGTACTGTGCGTCGCGGTAGCTTTGGTTCGTGTCGGACAGATAAGAGTGCATGGCGTGGCCCATCTCATGCGCCAGCGTAAACATGCTGTTCAGATTGTCCTTGTGGTTCAGCAGCACGTACGGATGGGTGCCGTAGGCTCCCCAGCTGTAAGCTCCGCTGCGTTTTCCCTCGTTTTCGTAAATGTCGATCCAGCGGTTTTGGAACCCTTCGTCCAGCACCTTCAGGTAGTCGCCGCCAAGCGGCTTCAGCGCCTCGGCCACCATTTGCTTCGCTTCGTCGTACGTGATGTCCCACTTGAACTCCTCGACAAGCGGGGCAAACAGATCGTACATGTGCAGCTTGTCGACCTTGAGCAGCTTTTCCCGCAGCTTCAGGTAACGCTGGAGCAGGGGGAGGGATTCGTGGATCGTCTCGATCAGGTTGGTGTATACCTCGGTCGGGATTTTGTCGCCATAGAGGGACATTTCCAGAACGGACGGGTATTTGCGGGCGCGGGCATAAAAGATATTCTTGTTGATGTTCGACGCCAGCGTCGCCCCGATGGTGTTTTTCAGTTTGCCGTACGTGTCGTACATGGCCTTGAATGCGGCTTCGCGCACCTCGCGGTCTTTGCTTTCCAGGAACTGGATGTACCGGCCGTGCGTCAGCTCCACCTCATTGCCTTCCTCGTCCTTCACTTTGGGGAACTTGAGGTCGGCGTTGTTCAGCATGTTGAAAATGGTGCCGGGTGCGCCTGCGATGTTGCCGGCCTGCGCGAGCAGCGCTTCCTGGTCTTTGCTCAGGACGTGCGGCTTCTGGCGGATCATCTCGTCGAGCGTCCGTTTGTACGGGGCGAGCTGGGGAGCTTTCACCAGCGTTTGCAGCTGTTCGTCCGAAAGCGCCAAAATTTCCGGCGTGATGAAGGACAGCGCCTCGTTGACTTCGACGCTCAGCTTGCGGGCCTTCTCGGAGAGGGCCTGCGGGTCCGGCTCGGCCGTGTCGCCGTGGTGCAGCATGCTGGCATAGACGTACAAGCGCTCGGTATGTAAAGAGATTTCGTCCTCCAGCGCAAAGCAATCCTTCACGGCGTCGGCATCCGCCAATTTGCCGTGGTACTGGCTGAACTTGCCCAGGGAGCCCTTGACTTCCTGATATTCCTTGTCCCAGGCGGCCTGGTCGGCAAACAGGTCCTCCAGCTTCCATTGATGCTCCACGGGAACGTCTTTGCGTTTCATGACTTCATTCATCGGAATCCTCCTCGCGTGCGGTTGGGATGCAGCGCGCTGCTTGCCTGCCGGAACCGCTTGCGCCTGCAGGGGCAGGACGGTTTCGGCAGCCAAACAAACGGCCAGTAACAAGCTTACGGTACGCTTCATAACGGGGCACCTCGGATTTTTCCGGATAGGGTGCCCGGTTTCGCTTCTTCTTATGATAGCAGAAAATACTTCCGCAAGCGAAAAGCGCTACATGAACTTGCCGGTAAACACCATGTACAGAAGCAGCGCGAACGCCAGGACCACCATAACAAGAGCGGCGGTCGCCAAATAGCGGCTCAGCGGCGGCTTGATGCTGCGGCGGGAAAGAATCACAACCCCCGCGAAACAAAAGCAGGAAATAATGAAGGCTATCGATGTATCGGTGCTGTCCAACGTTTATTCACCTCGTTTGGCTCGGGAAATGTCTGCCTTCATCTTATCATAGAGAGGGGGAGGAAGGATATTGGGGGGGGAGAGGCGGGCGAAGCGAAAAAAAGGAAACAGACGGGAAATATGGACATTTTTTGTCGGTTGATACTTTTTCACGCCTGCCGCTGTCTATCGATTCGTACTGCCTAATTTCTTCTAAGAAGGGTGATGGACACGTATGAAAAAGGTATTGGCATTCTTGGCGGTTTTGGCGCTTACGGTGGGATTGGCCGCTCCCGCCATGGCCGAGCCGGCGCAGGCGGCGCTATCCGGGGAGCAGGCTTTGGCGCCTCAGGAGTTTGCTTCCGCGCTGCCGAAAGACAGCGGCGTGGTGACGCCGAATTTTGTGCTGGATCCGGCGGTTTACCAGGTGCTGGAGGATACGAACCAGATGATCGGGCTTCCCTCCAGCGGAAAAATCGGCATGAACTGCTACGCCCGGGCCCGGATGGTCGTCGACGTCCTCGGCTGCAGCATGGACCTGCAGCAGTGGGACGGCTATTCCTGGACCACGTATAAATTCTCGACCGGCAGTCTTTCGCAGGTGCGGAATTTCTCTGGCTTCCTGGAGGTCGCCGTTACGAAGGGGAAATACTATCGCCTGGTGACCACGTACTATGCCAGCGAAGGCCCCCGGTACGAATCGACGAATGACACCAGCTATCCGCTTTACGTTCCCTGACCGTCCGTCGGACCAAAAGAGGCCCCGTTCGGGCATCGGCATTGCCGTGCCCGTGCGGGGCCTCTTTCTTATTTCATGCTTTCCGCGACACGCACCAGCTCCTCCTGCGGAAACACCCCGTACAGCTGAACAATGACGTCGTCCTTGCGGAATACCAGGTTGTTCACCTGGCTGCCGACCGCAATAAAATACGCTTCCCGGCCCGATACCTGCACGGACCGGATCTCGGCGCCCGCAAAGCTCTGCACCGAGCTTTGCAGCGTGTAATCGGCGGACAGCTTTCGTTCGGCCACCGTCAAGGTTTCGTCAAACCCCGGCTTGCTCGAGTAGAGCAGCATCACCTGGTTGGTATCCGGCGTCAGCCCGATAATGTCGATGCCGGACAAGGCGTATCCCTCCGGGACGTAAGCCGGCTCCATAACCTGAAAGCCGGCCCGCTGCGAAGCGACGGAGAAGTCCTTCAGCGCCTGACCGTCCCCTGTGATCATCTTTTCCTCACGGTCGGCCGGGGCGTCGCTTTTTCGCTCGCCGTCCGAGTAAACGTCGTTGTCAAATACGAGCGCGAACGCGTCCTGTCCCACCTGCTTGATCCCCGCCCAAAACGGGTTGAAGGCTTTTATCGCAGCGGGCGAGCCGAACAGGGCGCCTCCCAAAACAAACGCCGCCACAGCGGCCGCGGCGAGCCGCAGGGTTCTCCTTCTCCGGAGCCGGGTTCGCTCTTTATCCAATGCTATCTTAACCTTGATCCACGACGGCTTGGGATCGGGCACTTCAATACCGCACTCTTCCGGGGTCAGGAAGACGTCGTCGTAATTCGGATCGTCCTTCATCATTCTCTCCTGTCCTCCAATCGGATGTCTCTCTAAAGGTATAGACAGCGGGAGAAGCCGTTTTGTTTCGTCGTTTGGACGAAAAAAAGCAGCGCAAGAAGAGCCTTTTGCGCCGCAAAAGGCCCTGCACGGTTTATTGAGGTCGCCTTATACTTCTTTAAAGGCCTTGATCATGGCTTCGTATTCTTCTTCCGTTCCCTCGAACGACTCTTTGGGGAACCGCTGATCCACCCAATTCATCATGGCGGGCCGGCTCAGGAAGGTGTGGCAGTCTTCTCCCCATTGGTCGGAGATCTCCCGCAGAATCAGATTTTTTCCGTTCACTTCCACCGTCAGCATGTTCCACTTGTCCTTCTTATAAATGACGTGCTTCTTGATCCCCTGGTTTTTCAACGTTCATTCCTCATTTGCATTCATTATTTTTCCGGTTTCCCTTACATTAGCATGGAATAAAAGAGAAATCAAAAAGCAGACCCCGGACTTGAAACTGGTTCGGGCTGATGGTATAATGTGTGTATTCGCCAAGAATGGCGATATTTTTGGGAGGTAGTTAGTTTGAAGGGTATCGTAAAATGGTTCAACGCAGAAAAAGGTTACGGCTTCTTGCAAGTTGAAGGTGGCGAAGACGTATTCGTACACTTCTCCGCTATTCAAGGCGACGGTTTCAAAACGCTTGACGAAGGCCAAGAGGTTGAATTCGAAATCACGCAAGGCAACCGTGGTCCTCAAGCAGCTAACGTCATCAAATTATAAGATCAGCAACGCTTATAAATTTGTGTGCTAGCGTATTTAGCGGTATCCCCCGGGATACCGCTTTTTATGTGCACGAAAACCCAAAAATCCGCCCCGGAAAAGAGCGGATTTTGACCCCGTTTTGCCGGGCGTGGTAAACTGGAACAGGTTCCGCCGACGCCTATGGCTGCCGCTTCGCTTCCCGGATTCCGACCGCGAAGAAGCCCGCGCAAGCTACGGCGGCGAACACGGCGGCGAAGAGAAAAACCTTCCGTCCCCCTAAGGCGTCGAACAGCATTCCTCCGACCAGGCCGCTGATCAGGCTGGCGAGCGCGCCCCAGACCATGTTGAATACGGCTTGTCCGGTTGCGCGGAAGCGGTCGGGCACCAGATCGGACAGGTAACGCAGGGCGGTCACCAGGAAAATCCCGAACGTGACGCTGTGCAGGCTTTGGATCGCAATAACGCCGTAAGGCGTGACCGGCAGCGACAACAGGGCGAAGCGGAGCGTAAAGGCGCCCGCCGCGAAGCCGAGAAGGGGAAGCTCCCGGAACTTGTGCCCGTAGCGGCTGAGCAGAAGGAAAATCGGGATTTCGCTCAGTGCGGACACCATCCAGGAAAGGCCGATGATTCTTTGCGGCGCGCCAAGATCAAGCAGGTATACCGAAAGAAACAGGTCGTTGATTTTGGCCGCAATGGACAGAAGGAACACCAATACGAGAAACACGATGAACTTGCGGGACAAGAAGACGTCGCGAATGCCGGCAAAGCTCATTTTTTTCATCGCTCCGCCTCTGGCATCGGGCATGAAGAACGCCGCCGCCAAAGCGACCGCCACCGTGGATACGCAGACGACGGCAATCGTGTCGCTTCCCTGGCCGGTCAGGACAAAGCCGAACAGCAGGGCGGCCGCCGCAAAGCCGATGGACCCGAACAGGCGGAAGGACGCATAGCTCGCGCCCGTCTGTTTCACGGTCAGAAGAATCTGGCTGTCGTTCAAGCCGTTGACCGGCGTCTGGAAAAAGTAAAAAAGGATCATGAAGGCCAGAATGCCGGCAAATTCCCGGAACTGAAACATGGCGGCCAGCGTGACAAGCTGCCCGGCGAGAACGAGAAGGATGATTCGCTTGATCGTTTGAAAGCGGTCGCTTGCGACCCCCCAGATGAGATTGGAGAACAGGCCCATGGCCGGCCCGAAGGAAGAAATCAACCCGATTTGGGTTTTGTTTAGCCCAAGCAGATAAAAATAAGTGGGAAGCACCGCGATCAGCAAGGCGTTAATGCTGTACGCGGTGAACGAGAACAGCTTCAGTGCGCCGGGGCGGGCTCCGCGAGCCGGAGAAGGTCGGTCGGCAGGTTTCATGTTCGGCTTTCGCTCCTTTAAACGGGCGGGTTCGTCTTGGTGCATGGAGGCACTAGCCGATAGTATACCATGACTTTGCCCCGGGGCGGATAAAAGATGAAGAATTTATGAAGGCGGGAGCGGAACGGCGGATGCGCTTCACAAAACGTTTTTCTTTTTTGCATACCGCTTTCTGCGGCTTTGTTATATAATATGGTGAAATTGTGCTCCCGTACTCTTGCGAATAGGAAAATCGATATGACATGGACCTTGCAGTATCCGACAAATGCATTGACCCTGATGAGCCGCGTCTATCGCCACATTTTGCCGGGTGTACGCAAGGAGCTGAACCGCTGGCGCAAGGAAGCGGAAAGCATTCCGGACCCCGAATTGCAGAGCCAGGCCATCGCAAGCATGACGTCCAAGCAATTCCATTGCCAGGGAGGCTCCGTTTACGCGGCGGCCAACCTGAAGCAAAAGGAAACGCTTATCCGGCTGATCGTGGCGTTTCAGACGATTAGCGATTATTTGGACAATCTGTGCGACCGCAGCACCTCCCAGGATGCGAAGGATTTCCGGAGGCTGCACCAATCGATGCTTGACGCCATTTCTCCGGAAACGCCGAAAGCGGATTACTACGCTTTCCGCGAGGAGAAGGACGATGGGGGATACCTCTCCAAGCTGGTGGATGTTTGCCGGTCGTGCATCGCCCGCCTGCCGTCTTACCCGCTGGTGGCGGAGGCGCTCCGCTATCAGGTTTCGCTTTACTGCGACCTGCAGGTGTACAAGCACATCCGCCTCGAGCTTCGGGAGGATTCGCTGCTTGATTGGTGGGAATCGCATAAGAACCGTTACCCGGACATATATTGGAACGAATTTGCTGCGGCCACCGGCTCGACCCTTGGCATGTTTATGCTGTTTCTGGCCGCGTCCGACCCCGCACTGGACAAGTCCCAGGTAAACGCGATCGCGGACGCGTATTTCCCGTATGTGTGCGGCCTGCACATTCTTCTCGATTACTTGATCGATCAGGAGGAAGACATAGCCGGCGGCGATTTGAACTTTTGCTTCTATTACGCCGGGCGGGAGCAGACGGCCGAACGGATCGAAGCGATCGTAACCGGCGCCAGGGCGTCCATCGGCGGTCTGCAGGAGCCGCGTTTTCACCGGATGATCATTGAGGGGCTGCTCGGCCTGTATCTCTCCGATCCGAAGGTGGCGGAACAGCCGGAAGTGAAGAATGTCAGCGGCCGGCTGATGAAGCGAAGCCCCCTGATGCGGACCTTTTTTCGCATCAACAGCATATGGATCCGGTTTTCCGGACGGACTTGACCCCACTACCTTACCAGCAAGCATTACCCCAATAGGAGGAAGAGAAAGATGTCGATTAAATCCATTGCAGTATTAACCAGCGGCGGAGATTCCCAAGGCATGAACGCCGCCGTGCGCGCCGTCGTGCGCAGCGCGCTGTACCACAACCTGAAGGTTTTCGGCGTTCAAAGAGGCTACTACGGTCTGATTCATGACGATATCCGGGAAATGGACCTGCGCAGCGTAGGCGATATCATCCATCGCGGCGGAACCGTACTTCAAACCGCCCGCAGCAAGGAAATGATGACCCCGGAAGGCCAGCAGCTGGCCGCCGACAACCTGCGTGCCCGCGGCATCGACGCGCTTGTCGTCATCGGCGGTGACGGCTCCTATCAAGGCGCCAACAAACTCAGCAAGCTGGGCATCCGCACCATGGGCCTGCCCGGCACGATCGACAACGACATTTCCTACACCGATTTTACAATCGGCTTTGACACGGCCGTGACCATCGTTGTCGACGCCATCAACAAGCTGCGCGATACAATGTCCTCCCACGAGCGTTCCTCCATTGTAGAGGTCATGGGACGCCACTGCGGCGACATCGCCCTCTATGCGGGGCTTGCCAGCGGCGCGGAATCGATTTTGGTGCCGGAGATTCCGTTCCAGATCGAGGATGTGGCGGAACGCATGAAGGAAAACTTCCGTTCCGGCAAACGCCACAGCATTATCGTGGTGGCCGAGGGCGTAGGCAGCGCCGAAGAAATCGGCAAGAAAATCACCGATCTGAACGGCATCGATACCCGCGTGACCGTGCTCGGCCACGTACAGCGCGGCGGCACCCCGACGCACAACGACCGGATTCTTGCCAGCCGACTGGGCGACTTTGCCGTACGCAAGCTGCTGGAAGGCGAATCCGGCAAAGCCTGCGGCGTGATCAACCGCGAGCTGGTGACGACGGACATCGACCTTGTCGTCAACACCAAAAAACCGTTCAACACGGAGCTGTACGAGCTCGCCCTCAGACTTTCGCAGTAAGCACAGCTATCATTTTCCTGAATATACACAACAGGCTCCCTGCATGCCGCTTATGAAGCGGTCGGCGGGGAGCCTGTTTATTGGCCGGCTTGATTAGTTCGGCGGCGTGACGATAAGCGTCTGCCGGAGCACTTCCATAATATTGTCCGGGGTCGGGTTGCCGCTGCGCGCGTACCGGATCAAGCCGTCCTTGCCGATGATGTATACCGTGCAGCGCGGACCCGTCAACCCGAGGAGGCCGGGGCTGATTTCATACAGCCGGCTGACCAGGCCGTCTTTATCCGTAACCAGAGGAAACAGAAGATGCTGCTTGTCGGCCAGATACTCATGCTCGCGTTTCGTTCCGGCGTTAATGGCGATGACGGCTGCATTCAGCTTGTCAAACTGGCTTTGGACGTCCCGCAAAACCGAAAGCTGGCGGGCGCTAACCGGGCTGTCGTCCCGGGCGTAAAAAACAAGAACGACCGTTTTCTTCCCCGCATAATCGCGCAAATCAATACGGCCTTTGGTGCTGTCCGCTGTGAACAGCGGCGCTTTCTCCCCTACCTTAAGCATACGACCCTCTCCTCATTGTTTTCAGCTTCACGTCTTTTTTCGGGTCCGGCCGAAGCCGTTGTCTGGCGGGCGTGATGCGTTGTGTGATACACTTGCCGGAACAGGGCTGCCGCCCAAATTCCTGTATTCGGGGTGAAGCGAATGCTGTTATACCGCCTTGAGGCTGCACTTGCCGACAAAACGGTCCGTCTTGCGGTCTTGGCCGACCAGGACGAAAAAGCGTTTGAATATGCCGAGACCATGCTGGCGCGCCATTATATTGTTCCTCCGGAGATCAAAGAGCTCGTCATTCTGGAGAAAAAACGGGCGGCCAAAGGAGCCGGCTATGTAATGGAGGACCCGCCGCAGACCTAAAGGAAGCCGCAGAACGTCTTCATTAATGGTATTCCAGCTTCAACGAAAAAATCCTCCGCGACTTCCGGAGGATTTTTTTGGCTTGCGCTTTACCTCAATCCGGCTGCAATTGCTTCGTCAGACCGGTTACGGGGAATAATTCACACCCGGCGTATACTTGTTGGAGGAGCTCCACAGCAGGAATTCCTCGACGCCGTTGTCTTTCAGCGCTTTGATTTGCGCATCCAGCTCCGGCTTGTCGTATTTGACGTAGCCTTGCACCCACGTTGCGGTAAAGTCCTGGATCCAGGGTCGGACGATCGGCTTCAGGTCGCCGAGCGGCTCCAGCTTCTTGGTCGTGTCCTTGCTGGCGCCGTCAATCGTCTTGTACGGCTCGGCGTCCGGCACGTTGGCGTTATACCAGCCGGTGCTGTAGTGGCTGGGATAAATCATTGCCGAGATGACGTCTACGTTTTGAGAAATCTTTTGAAAGTCCTGACCGATGCCTTCGGCGGCCGGAACGGCGGCGGCATAGCCGAAAATGTCGACCGAAACCCGGACGCCCAGCGGATTCAGCTCCTCGCGCGCATACTTCACGAACTCGGAGACCGCGTTGATCCGCGTGCGCTTGTCGCGGGTGTACTTCAGGGTTTCCGCCCGTTTCTCAAAGCCTTCCGGGAAACGGACATAGTCAAACTGGATTTCCTTGAAGCCCAGCTTGGCCGCTTCCTTGGCCACGGCGATGTTGTAGTCCCACACTTCCTTGACATAAGGATTGACGAAGCTGTCCTTTTTGCTGTTGCTCCAGACCGAACCGTCCGGGTTGCGGAACGACCACTCGGGCTTTTTCTTGGCCAGCACGGTGTCCTTGAATACCACGACACGGGCGATGGGGTAGATGTCATGCTCTTTCATTGTGTCCATCACATGCTGAATATCTCCGATAAAGTTTTTCTCCGCTCCGGTTTTGGCGAGCTCCGGATTGCCGGTCTTGTACGTGATGTAGCCGGAATCATCCTTGATGTCGATAACCAGGGAATTGAGGTCCGTCTCGTCCATAAGCTTCACCAGCTGGTCGAAGCGGGCGCCGCCCGCGCTGTAAGCGGTCGAATAAACGCCTTTGACCTTCGGTGCATCCGGCTGCGGGTCAACCTTGGATTCCGGGCGAAGGTAGTCGTCCGGACTGCCGGCCGGCGTGTTTACGTTGACAACGGCGGGCTTCGGGGGCGTTAGGGCGGCGGTTACCACCTTGTCGAGCGTGACATCCGTCTGCCCGGCGGACATGTTTCCCCAGATCATCAGTAGAGCGGCTAATAAATTTTCCATGCAAAAACTCCTTCAGTTCCGCCATCAGGCTGTATTTATGTATCGTTGGCCCTCGCCGGCCGGCCAGGGAACGAACGGTGATTCACTCGCATAATTAGACGAAAAGCGACAGGCGGGAGTTGCGGCCGGCCGGCAACATTTTTTGCGCCGGCGGAGCCTCCGCCAAATAAAAAGCGGGAACAGCCGAAAAAACCCCAACTGGCTGGCCGCTCCATCCAGAGAATGGACCTGGGCCCGGGCGCCGGTTGGGGTTTTCATCATTGCAGGTAAGCGTCCTTCTGGTGTTCGGAGATGCTGTATTGGATGATTTCCAGCGCATCCTCCGTTTCCAGGGAGTCGATTCCGTTGACCAGAACGATGTCGGAATCCAGCTCGGTCTTCTTTAGAAACGGAATCATCTGAGGCGTCAATTTCATAACTATACTGGCAAGCTTAACGGTTTCCACAAGCATCACCCTCCCAATCGAATTTTCTTGCTTCAAGAAAAGGATTCGGATCGAGCATGCGGGTCTACACACCAGGACAATATGAAATTTACACCTTGATTATACCACCGCCCTTCGAAATGCGACAGTGGCCGGCGCCTATTATTCCCTTCTAAATGCCCCCAGCACGCCAACGGTTTCCACAATGTTGACGAACGCCTTCGGGTCGTTTTCTTTTATGATTTTTTTCAGTTCCGCCAGTTCATAACGGGTCGTCACGATCATCAGCATGTCTTGTTCCTGGTGCGAATAGGCGCCTTCGGCTTTAAGCAGCGTGACTCCGCGGTTGCGAAGCAGCGCTTCCAGCAGCTTGTCCTTCTCCCGGGTGACAATAAAGGCCGTGATTTTAACGTGGCGAATGTGAATGGTATCGACCAGCTTTGACGAGATATAAATCGATAGCATGGAAAAGAGGGCCAAATCCCAATTCTCTTTATAATACCCTAAAAAAAGAATCACTAAACCGTTCAGTAGAAACATCACCGAGCCCAGCGGAAAATCGCGGTTTCGGGTTACGATGGAGCCTACAATGTCGAAGCCTCCGGTCGAACCGCCCGCCCGGAGCGAGATGCCGGCGGCCACGCCGACAAGAACGCCCCCGAATACGGCTCCGAGAATCGGCTCCTTGGCGATCGAATAAACCGGAATCAGCTCCATCAGCCAGGTGGTGGCCGCGACGGAAACCAGGCTCAGCACGATAAACCGCCGGCCGATGGCGATAAGCCCCCAAATGATCACGGGAATGTTCAAAACGAAAATAAGCAGACCGATGTTCCAGTCCGTAAAATAACCGATCAGCATCGCCACGCCGGACAAACCGCCGCTCAGGAGCTGGTGGGGGATCAGCAGCGTATTGAAGCCGAAAGCAATCAGGAAGGCGCCCGCCAGGACGGACGCAAGTTCGAACAGGGTTCGTTTCATGGTACACCTCAGTGCTAGTATTCGATGCGCCATGCAGGATTATCCAGCGCAACCTGTCTATTATATAGTCCGCCCCTGGCGGGAGACAAGGAGTTTATCGCCGCTCCGGACAAAAAAAATCCCTTCCCGGCGGATGTCCGGAAAAGGATGGAAAAGCGGAACGGGCGGGTTACACCGTAGCCGGTCCCGCACCGATGAATTTGACGTCGGCGGTTGGCACCCGCTCCCCCTGCATGGCCACGAATTTGCCGTCGTGCCATTGAAGAAAGAAGTAAGAATCCCCTTCACCGTAATAGCGCCAGACCACAATCTCGCCGCCGCTGCGAAAATCGGTGGTTCCTGCGGAAACCGACTCGAAGCCGCGGTGGCTTTCCAGCTCAAACTGGCGTTCGCCGTCGATATCGAGGCGGCTGGGAACGCTGCTCGGGTCATCCAGCGATCCTTCCAGAAATTCGCAGAGGAAGCATTCGTACTCCCGGCCGATATCCACAAGGAGGCAGGAAACATTTTTGCCGTTGCGGAGATAATAGGCATAGAGATGCGGCCGGCCCCCGGGCGGGAAATAGCGCACTTTCCCGGAAATGACGTATTCGTCCAGGCCGATATCGGCAATGTCGCCGGGCTGTGCTTCTTCGAACCAGTTTTTAACCGGCGCCGCCGGGGCTTCCTTGCGGCTGCTCCAAATCGATTTCACGCGTTTCATAATGGACATGGCGCAATCAACGCTCCCTGATTTTTGAAGTATGAATATGTTCCATTACGAATGAGCAGGGGACCGGTTTCGCCTTCATTCGGATTTTTGGGCGAAATACGCAGTTTTTTTGTTGGTTTGCCCCCGGATTGCTGGTAATTGCTTATTGGGCTGTGCTATACTAACTGATGATGTTCTTTAGTACGGCGGTATTTTCCTGCTAAAAGGGGAAATGCTTTTTTTATGCACCCAAGGGGTATGGAACGGAAGAGCCGCATTTTCCTTTAAGATACCGTACTGGAGACGCCTCACAAGGAAGGCGTATTTAGAAAGAGAAGGGCTTGGAACGCCCGGGAAAAGGAGTAGATCACGATTGAAAAATTTTAACGAATTCGGCTTCGAAGCGAAGGTTTTGCGGGCCGTTACCGAGATGGGCTTTGAGGAAGCGACCCCCATCCAGGAGAAAACCATTCCGCTCGCTCTCGAGGGACGCGACCTGATTGGACAGGCCCAAACGGGCACCGGCAAAACGGCGGCTTTCGGTCTGCCGCTGGTTCAAAAAATCCAGCCGACGGAGGAGCGCATCGTCGCGCTGATCATGTGCCCGACGCGGGAGCTCGCCATCCAGGTGGCGGAAGAAATCGGCAAGCTTGGCCGCTTCAAGGGCATTCGCTCGCTGCCGATTTACGGCGGACAGGACATTGTCAAGCAAATCCGCGCCCTCAAAAAACGTCCGCAAATCATCATCGGCACGCCGGGACGTTTGCTGGATCACATCAACCGGAAAACGATCAAGCTCGATGACGTGCAAACCGTCATTCTGGACGAAGCCGATGAAATGCTGGACATGGGCTTTATGGAGGACATCCAGTCCATTCTCCGCATGGTTCCCGAAGAGCGCCACACCATGCTCTTCTCGGCGACGATGCCCAGCAACATTCAGCGCCTGGCGCAACAGTTCCTCAAAAGCCCCGAACACATTTCCGTTATTCCGAAGCAGGTCAGCGCTCCTCTGATCGAACAAGTTTACATTGAAGTGCAAGAGAAGATGAAATTCGACGCTCTGTGCCGCTTGATCGACATGGAGGCGCCGGATCTCGCGATCATTTTCGGCCGGACGAAGCGCCGCGTCGACGAGCTTTCCGAAGCGCTGCAAAAACGCGGCTATTCGGCAGAAGGCCTGCACGGCGACTTGTCCCAGAACCAGCGCGACAACGTCATGCGCAAATTCCGCGACGGCAGCATCGACGTACTGGTCGCGACCGACGTTGCCGCGCGCGGACTGGATGTGTCCGGCGTATCGCACGTTGTGAACTTCGACCTGCCGCAGGACCCGGAAAGCTACGTTCACCGCATCGGCCGGACGGGCCGCGCCGGCAAGGAAGGCACGGCATGGACGTTCGTCACGCCGCGTGAAATCGACCATCTTCACTTCATCGAGAAAATTACCCGTCACAAGATCACCCGCAAGCCGTTGCCGAGTCTGGCAGAAGCAATCGAAGGGAAACAGAAGATGACGGCGGAGCGCCTCATCGACTTGATGCAGGAAGGCGAAAACCACGAGTACAAAGGCGTGGCCATTCAGCTGCTGGAGCAATATGATTCCGTCAACCTGCTTGCGGCGGCCATGAAGCTCCTGACCGGCGAGAAAAAGGATGTCGAAGTCGAACTGACGCCGGAAGAGCCGCTTCGCGCGAAGAAGCGCCGGCCGGATATCCGTTCGGCGGGCAGACGGCCGGGCGGTTACGGCGGCTACAGCGGCAACCGCAGCGGCGGCCAGCGCACCGGCGGCTCCTATGGCGGCGGCAGCTATGGCGGAAATCGTCCGCCGCGCCGCGATAACTGGGAAAGCCGGGACGGCCAAGGCTCCCGTCCGCGCGACGGACGCAGCGGCTACAAGCGGGACGAGAACCGCAGCAGCTACCGCAAGAACAGCGAGGAATAAGCATCATACAGGCGGGTCCTGTCCATTCCCGAGAGGGGATGGCGGACCCGCCTTTTTTGGCAGCCGGGGAGACCGGAATGTCCGGCTGCGGAGAGGCGTTGGAGCGGAGGCAGCAGGGAAGGATTTGAGTATCGGTTTGGGAAAAAATCCGCTATAATGAGAGGAAGACGGATTACTTTCAATTGCACAGAGGAGGAGCTTTTTTGGAACCACGCGGTATTATGGGAGGTTTTTACCGGATCTCCGAATGGATTATGCGGCTATCCGCTATCAATTTGCTGTGGATACTCTGCTCGTTGCCTTTCTGGTTTTTCTTTATGAATCTGCTCTTTACCCCAGAAGATCAAATTAACGCCGGTTATGTAATGACCTGGCTGTTGACGCTGGCCGTCGTCGCGCCGTTTACCCTGATTCCCGCAAGCGCTGCCATGTTTTCCGTCGCCCGCAAATGGGTGACCGGCGACGTCGATGTTCCGTTATGGAGAACTTACTGGCGCGGGTTCAAGGAGAACTACCGCCAAAGCATGCTGGGCGGTCTGTTGTTCGTTGTAGTCGGCACTTTGATGGTCATTAACTACTTTTTTTATAGAGGCCAAACCGGTTTCTATCAGGTCATTTCCATACTGTTCATCGTTTTGATGGTCCTCCTGGTCGCGGCGCTGCTCAACTTCCTGTCGATCACTGTACACCTGCACATGAAGTGGTTCCAGATCGTCAAGAACAGCGTGCTGATCACCATCGGGCAGCCGATCAGTTCCCTGATGCTGTTGGTTATGAACGCCGCCATTGTGGCGGTCAGCATGCGGTTTTCGTTCCTCATCGTCTTTTTCATGGGCAGCTTGATGGCAAGCGCTTCGTTCTGGAACTTCCACCGCGGGTTTACGCGTATTCAACAGCGGTATGCGGACAAGCAGGAAGGGGACGAAGAGGAAGAAGACGGCGAATCGGAGGGCAAGGAGGACGAAGATCAGCCTTTGCTTGCCGAAGGAGCGGAATATACCGGAATGCAGGACAAGCCGGAAAAAAATTAAGCAAACGCTTGGATTCAGGGCGAGCGGCATCAACCGGAGGTTTTGGAAAATTGCGAAGGTTGCCTTTGGCGGCCGGCAGGCGTATAATAGGTCCTACCTTGAGTCCTGCGGTGTACGTTACGGTTTTATGTTGTTTTGAACCAATGACATGTTTCTAGGGAGACCTACATTGCTTTGCGGCTGACAAGCCCCTTCGCGGGGTAGTCAAAACCAAAGCTGCGGACACCCACCTGCGAGAGCAGGTTTGAAACGCTTGAATCGGACGGCACCCGCGGGCTCTTACGGATTCCAAAAGCCAAAAGGCTGATTCTCCTGCGCTTGAAGCGCTTGGGAATCAGCCTTTTTTTGCATTTCCGGCATGAGGAGAATTGCGGCGGCGCGCACCCTGTTAGCGATACAGGCACCACGCCGCCGGTTTCTTTATTCCGGCGCCGGCCCGTCTCAGGACCGGGCCAGATCGCTCAGTTCGTGGAAGGTTTCCTTCAGAGTCGGGTACAGGGTGCGATAGACGCGGTAATACTTCTCGTAAGCCGCCTGGTTGCCCGGAATCGGCTCGACGCGGTCGACCACCTTGATCCATTCCGCGCACAGCTCGGGAATGCTGCGGCCGGTCACCCCGGACGCCGCCATTACGGCCGCCCCGTAAGCCGGACCGTCCGTCGAATTGACGGTGACGACGGCGACGCCGAAAATATCGGCGATCATCTGCCGCCAGAACGGGCTGCGTGCACCGCCTCCGTTGACACGGAGCTCGTTCACTTCCACTGAGGACTCCTTCATGAGCTCCAGGGAATCGCGCAGCCCGAACGTGATGCCTTCCATCACCGCGCGGGTCAGGTACGCCTTGGTGTGGCGCAGGTTCAGCCCGACAAAAGCGCCGCGCGCCTTTGCGTCGGGGTAGGGCACCCGCTCCCCGGTAAGATAGGGAGCAAACAGCAGCCCTTCGCTGCCGATCGGGGCCTGCTCGGCAAGGGCGGTCAGCAGCTCGTATACGTCGCGGCCCTCCCGCTCCGCCTGCTCGCGTTCCTCATGGGCGAACTGGTTTTTCCACCACTGGAACGAGCCTCCGGCCGCCAGCATGACGCCCATCCGGTGCCAGTTGCCCGGAACGCCGTGGCAGAACGAATGCAGCCGGCGTTCCGGGTCTTCCTGATAGGCGTTGTCGTGGACGAAAACAACGCCGGAGGTGCCGAGCGCCACGCTCGCGATGCCCGGCTTCACGACGCCGACGCCGACCGCGCCGCAGGCCTGGTCGCCGCCGCCCGCCACAACGGGCGTTCCGGCCGCAAGTCCGGTCGCTTCGGCGGCTTCTTCGTGCAGCTTGCCGACGATGTCGTTGCTTTCAAACAAGGGCGGCAGCCATTCCTCCCGGATGTCCAGCTTGTCCAGCACTTCGGCGGACCAGCGGCGGTTGGCGACATCGAGCAGCAGTGTGCCGCTCGCGTCGGCCACGTCGATGCCAAATTCGCCGGTCAGCCGCAGCCGGACGTAATCCTTCGGCAGCATGATATGCGCGATGCGGGCGTAAGCCTCCGGCTCGTGCTGGCGCAGCCAGACAATCTTCGGCGCGGTAAACCCGGTAAGCGCTTTATTCCCGGTCAGCTCGCCGAGCCGCTCCCGGCCGACGGCCTCCTCGATCCAGCCGCACTGCTCCTCGGTGCGCTGGTCGCACCAAAGCAGAGCCGGGCGGATGACTTGCAGGTCGCGGTCCAGAAAGACCGAGCCGTGCATCTGGCCGGACAGCCCGACGCCCTTCACTTCTTCGGGACGGACGCCGGCTTTGGCAAGCAGCTTCTTGATGCAGGCCGCCGTTCCGTTCCACCAGTCTTCAGGGTTTTGCTCCGCCCAGCCGGGATGCGGCTGAAGGAGCGGATACTCGACGCTACCGGATTCCTTAACAGTTCCGTCGGGGCCGACAAGAATGCATTTGACGGCCGATGTACCCAAATCGATGCCCAAATAGTAAGTCAACGTAATCACCTCATGATTCGTGTAAGTTGCGGCGCAAAAGGGAGCCGGTCCCGGAAAAGGTATTCCGTTTCGCTCTCTGCTATAATAGTATTCGAATGAAACCGCTCAAATCCTGCCGCACTTCGTAAATTAATTGAACAAAGTGAGCGAACCGGAAAAAACGCGGCAAACCGGGCGGCGAAGGCCGCTTGGGGTACGGCGACAGGAGGAACCAGAACCAATGTTTGCAGAAGAACGTTTAATGAGAATCGTCCGGATGGTCAATGAAAGCGGAAAGGTGACGGTCGCTCAGCTGAGCGAGGCGCTGAACGTTTCCCCCGTAACCATCCGGCGCGATCTGGAGCGGCTGGAAGAGGAGAGGCTCCTGTACCGTGCGCACGGCGGAGCGCTTTCGCGCGGAAACGGCACGCTCGACACCGCCCGGGAAATGTCCATTTCCGAAAAGCAGGAAGCTTATGCGGCGGAAAAAGACCGGATTGCCGAAGCCGCTGCGAGACTCGTGTCGGACGGCGAATCGGTTCTGCTGACGCCGGGAACGACCAACATGCGGATCGCGGCCAAGCTGTCGGGAAAGCGGGACCTGACCGTGGTGACGAACGCATCCAATATCGCGGCGGGCATCGCGGCCGAGCCGGGCTGGAATGTGCTGTTGACCGGCGGGAAAATCCGCCCGAAATCATTCGCGCTGGTCGGACCGATGGCCGAGCATTCGCTGTCCGACATCCGGGTCGACAAGCTGTTCCTGGGCGTGGACGGAGTCGATTTTACGGAAGGCTTGACCACGCCGAACCTGGAGGAAGCGGGCGTCAACCGGAAAATGATCGACGTCGCCCGGCAGGTCATCCTGGTGGCGGACCGCAGCAAGTTCGGCCGGGTGCTGTTTGCGCGCATTGCCGATTTGCGGGCGGTGGACGTGATCGTCACCGACAGCGGACTGCCGAAGGAAGCCGCAGAATACATAACCAAGGAAACGGATGCCCGGCTGCTCCTTGTTTGACAAAAGAACATTGACGAACGGGAACCCGAGGAGTAGAATGAAATCGAACAAAAACGAAAACATTTTATCATAAACGAAAGCAATTGATCTCATGAGAGAGGTGCACACATGCCTGATTTGAATGAACTGAAGCAGCGCTTTACGGAACGGTTTGGCGGTACGGAAGAAGGCATCCGCAGCTTTTTTGCTCCGGGCCGGGTCAACCTGATCGGCGAGCATACCGACTATAACGGAGGGTATGTGTTTCCGGCCGCTTTGACGTTTGGCACCACCATGCTGATTCGTCCGCGGACGGACCGCGTGATTCGCTTTTCTTCCCTTAACTTCCCGGCCGAAGCCGAAATCGTACTTGCCGAAGCCAAAAAAGAAGCGGAGCACGACTGGATCAACTATCCGAAAGCCGTCCTGGTGCATTTGGGCAAGAGGGGTTATACCTTTGGCGGGTATGATGTGCTGTACCTGGGGGAGATCCCGGGCTCGGGTCTCTCTTCATCGGCTTCGATTCAATTGGTGACGGAATTCGGCTTTATGACGATGGAAGGCCATCCGGTCGACCGGATCGAGCTTGCGCTCGTGGCGCAGGAGTCGGAAAATCAGTTTATGGGCGTCAACTGCGGCATCATGGATCAGTTTTCGGTGGCGATGGGCAAGCGGGAGCATGCGATGATGCTGAAGTGCGACGACCTTCACTACGAATATGTGCCTTTCCGGGCCAAAGGATACAAACTGGTGATCACCAATACGAACATGCGCCGCGGGTTGGTCGACTCCGAATACAACGCCCGCCGGGCTCAATGCGAGCAGGCGGTCGACTACCTCCGCGCGGCGTTCCCCGAACTGAAGCTTTTGGCCGAGCTGAATGCGGAGCAGCTGAAAGCAAACGAGCACCTGATCCAGGATGAAACGGTGCTGAAGCGCGCCCGCCACGTCATCGAGGAGAACGACCGGGTGCTGCAGTCGGTGGAGGCTTTGAAGGCGAACGACTTGAAGACGTTTGGGCTCCTGATGAATGCGTCTCACGAATCGCTGAAAAACCAGTATGAGGTAACCAACAAGGAACTGGACGTGCTCGCGAAGGAAGCGCAAAAGCTGCCGGGCGTACTCGGCTCGCGGATGACCGGCGCCGGATTCGGCGGCTGCACCGTTTCGCTGGTGGAAGAAGGAGCGGTTGACGCCTTTATCGGGACGGTCGGAAAGGCATACGCGGAGCAAACCGATTACAAAGCGGATTTCTATGTATGCGAAATCGGCGACGGAGCAAAAGAACTCGTTTGATCTATCACACGGAGGAGGTAACAGCATGGCGGTATTGGTAACGGGAGGAGCCGGCTACATCGGCTCGCATATGGTGGCGGAGCTGCTCGAGGCCGGTGAAGAGGTCGTGGTCGTGGACAGCCTGGAAACCGGGCATCGCGACGCGGTGCTAGGCGGCAAGCTGTACATCGGCGACCTGCGCGACGCCGAATTTCTCAAGAAGGTGTTCGCGGAAAATCGGATCGACGCCGTCATTCATTTTGCGGCCAACTCCCTGGTCGGCGAAAGCATGAAGAACCCGGGGAAATACTATCACAACAATGTCTACGGCACCTTGTGCCTGCTGGAGTGCATGAAGGAATCCGGCGTGAACAAGATTGTCTTTTCCTCTACGGCGGCAACCTACGGGGAGCCCGAAAAGGTTCCGATTTCCGAGGACGACCGCACTTATCCGACGAACACGTACGGCGAAACCAAGCTGGCGATGGAAAAAATGATGAAGTGGTTTGACACGGCGAGCGGAGTGAAATATGTTTCCCTTCGTTACTTTAATGCAGCCGGAGCGCATGCAAGCGGGAAAATCGGGGAAGACCACGACCCGGAAACCCATCTGATTCCGCTGATTCTGCAAGTTCCGCTGGGCAAAAGGGAAGCGATCTCGATCTACGGCGACGATTACCCGACCGAGGACGGAACCTGCATCCGCGATTACTTGCATGTCTCCGACCTGGCAAGCGCTCATATGCTCGCCTTGAAGCGACTCCGCGAGGGCGGGGAAAGCGCCATTTACAACCTTGGCAGCGGACGCGGCTACTCGGTTAAGGAAATGATCGAGGCGGCGCGAGCCGTCACGGGGCATCCGATTCCGGTCAAAAAAGAAGCGCGTCGGGCGGGAGATCCGGCCGTCCTGATCGCCTCTTCGCAAAAAGCGAAAGACGAGCTTGGCTGGGCGCCCAAGTGGGAGAGCCTGGAGGACATTATCCGCTCGGCCTGGAGCTGGCATCAAGCCAACCCGGACGGCTACAAAAATTAAGTAAGCACAGCCGGCTGGGTCTTTGGGGATGCAGCACAAAGGAGGAGCCATGAGCAACATCGACATCAAGCTTGAAATCGCCCGCCTCGTCCGGTTCGCCGAGGCGAAAGGCCTGCTGGGCGAAGGGGATGCCATCCCGGCGGTCAACGCGCTGCTCGATCTGCTGCGCGTTGAGGAGCCGTACGAAGGCGAGCTGGCGGAGCCGGTACCGGACCGGGCGACCGCCATTCTTGAGCGGATACTGGACGACGCCGCCGAGCGGGGCATCCTGCCCGACAACACGACAACGCAGCGGGATCTGCTGGATGCGCGAATCATGGGGCTTCTGATGCCCCGCGAATCCGAAGTGATCCGGCGCTTCCGGGAAACCGCCCGCGAGAGCTCGGTTGAAAGGGCCACGGATGAATATTATCGTTTGTCCATCGCCTCGAACTACATCCGCATGGACCGCATCGAGAAAAACGAATACTGGCTTGCCCCGACCGAATATGGCGAGCTGGAGATCACCGTCAATCTCTCCAAGCCGGAAAAGGACCCGAAGGAAATCGCCGCCGAGCGCAACGCGCCGCAAAGCCGGTACCCGAAGTGCCTGCTCTGCCTGGAGAACGTCGGCTATGCGGGGCGAGTCAACCATCCCGCGCGGCAAAATCACCGGGTCATTCCCCTGACGCTGGAGGGCGCGCCCTGGTACCTGCAGTATTCGCCTTACGTTTACTACAACGAGCACTGCATCGTGTTCAGCCGGGAGCACACCCCGATGAAAATCAGCCGCAGCTCGTTTATCCGGCTGCTTGATTTTATCGATGCGTTCCCGCATTATTTTATCGGCTCGAACGCCGATCTGCCGATTGTCGGCGGCTCCATTCTGAACCACGATCATTTTCAGGGCGGACGGCATGTCTTCCCGATGGAAAAGGCGCCGGTGGAACGGGAGTTCGTTCACCCCGATTATCCGGGGGTTCGGATCGGCATTGTCAAATGGCCGATGTCCGTCATTCGCATTTCCGGTCCGGACCGCGTATCGCTTATCGACCTGGCAGACCGGTTTTTGGCGGCGTGGCGCTCTTACAGCGATCCTTCTGCGGAGGTGCTGGCCTTTTCCGGTACCGCAGACGCTCCGGTGCCGCACAATACCATTACGCCGATCGCCCGCCGCAACGCCCGCGGCGAGTACGAATTGGATCTGGTGCTGCGGAACAACCGCACAACGGAAGAGCATCCGCTCGGATTATTCCACCCGCATGCCGACCTTCACCACATCAAGAAGGAGAACATCGGCCTGATCGAGGTTATGGGTCTGGCGGTCCTCCCCGGACGGCTGCAGCAGGAAATCGGCGCGGTGGCCGAGGTGCTTTGCCGCTATGCAGGAACGGGCGCGGCTGCGGAAGAGCTTGACCTTGACGTCTCCATCGAGAAGCACCGCGTGTGGATCGCGGACCTGCTTGCGCGGTATCCGAAGCATGCGGACAAGGAGCAGGCGGCGGAGCTGGTGAAGCGGGAGATCGGCATCAAATTCGCCCGCGTTCTTTCCGATGCGGGGGTTTACAAACGGTCGGAGGACGGGCAGCGCGGTTTTTCTCGCTTTTTGACGAACGCAGGATGCCGGGAATCGTAAGGATTCCGGGCCCTCGGGCCGTTCTCGGAGACGGCCCTCTTTTTCTTTCGACAAAACAATGGTAAAATGGTTGGGGGACACCCGCGGGGTGTAAGCCGGGACTAAGGACGAAAGTTCGAGGAGGGCAAATCGTTGTTAAAGAGAACACTGATTGGCGTGATCCGCAGCCATGAGACGACGGGGGAAAACGCGAAAGACCCGGAGCTGAAGACCAAGCACTACAAGCTTCCGAAGGACAAGCTTTGGGAAGAAGTGGTTGCCATGCTCAAGAAGCTGAAAGGGTATACAATTCTTCATGAGGTTGAGAACGTAGGCGAAATCGTCGTGGAGAAGCGGACCGCCTTAGGCCGTGCGCAAGACATCACGCTGACCCTGTTCCGCATTACGCCGGTGGAATCGGCCGTCGACATTTATTCGGCTTCCCGTGGCTCTTTGGGCGATCTCGGTTCCAATTACCGGACGATCCAGGAGATTTACCGGCATCTGGACAAGCGTTTGGCTCAATACCGATTGAAATAACCATCAGTTCCCGGCCGGCGGCTCGGGAGCTTTTTTCACATAGGGCCTTTTTGCGGAGGTCCAAAAGGAAAAAGGCATCCGGGACGGAACAGGTCCGCCGGATGCCAGGCTTCGGATTATTCTTTCTTACAGAAGTTCTTTTACGGCCGCAATCGCTTTGTCGTAGTCCGGGTGCTCGGTCATTTCACCCAGCACTTCCACGTACCGGATCTTGTCTTCTTTATCCACGACAAAGATCGAACGCATCAGCAGACGCAATTCCTTGATCAAAACGCCGTAAGCGGTGCCGAATGACACATCCTTGTGGTCGGACAGCATCACGACCCGGTCGACGCCGGCGGCTCCGCACCAGCGGGCCTGCGCGGGCGGCAGGTCGGCGCTGACGGTAAGGACAACCACCTCTTCGCCCAGCTCGGAGGCCGCGACGTTAAACCGTCTTGTTTGCGCGTCGCACACGCCGGTATCCAGCGAAGGAACGACGCTGATCAGCTTGATTTTCCCCGCAAAATCCTTCAGCGAGGCGGATTCGGCCAGGCTTTTGCTGACCGCAAAATCGGGGGCCGGATCGCCGGCCTTTACCGGAGAGCCCACCAGAGTGATCGGATTGCCTTTCAGTGTCGCAACGCCTGTACGTTCTTCCATTTCGTGATTCCTCCTTTGTCTCATGACCGTCATTCGGTTCAGCTTTTAGCACATACGCCTTTATTATAATGAAATGGATTTTGGCTTGTCCAATCGGGAAAGAGAGGCGCCGCTTTGGAACTTCGACAACTGCACTATTTTCAAAAGGTGGCGGAAAAGCAGCACGTCACGCAGGCATCGGAAGAATTGCATATTGCGCAGTCCGCCGTAAGCCGGCAGATCCATCAGCTGGAGGAAGAGCTGGGCGTGGCGCTTTTCGTGCAAAAGGGCAGAAACCTGCAGCTGACCCCCGCCGGGAAGCTGTTTTTGCAGCGCGTCGAAACCATTCTTGGCGATCTGGAACGGGCCGTGCGGGAAGTGCATGAATTTCTCGATCCGGCGCTCGGCGAAATCCGCATCGGGTTTCCGCACAGCCTGGGGATCAACCTTCTGCCGAAGGTGGTTGCGATGTTCCGCCAGAGCCATCCGGGTGTCCGCTTCCGGCTCCGGCAAGGCACCTACAACAGCCTGATCCGCGATTTGGAGGAGCGGCGGCTTGACCTGGCGTTTATTTCCCCGCTGCCGGATTCGCATGAACGGGTTACCGGAGAGCTGCTGCTGACCGAAGAGCTTTATGCGGTGCTGCCCGCCGGCCATCCGCTTGCCCACCGCGATGAGATTCAGCTTGCCGAGCTGGCCGGAGACCCCTTTGTGATGTTCAGCGAGGCGTATTCGCTGCGGGCGATCGCGCTGGCCGCCTGCCGGGAAGCCGGTTTCGAGCCGAGCATTGAGTTCGAGGGCGAGGAAACCGACACAATCCGCGGGCTGGTTGCAGCGGGAATGGGCGTCAGCCTGCTTCCGGCGATGGCGCTGACGGAGTCGCTGCCTCTGCATCCGGTCAAGGTGAAGGTGGCAGAACCGGCCGTCACGCGGACCATCGGCATCATCCGCCGCAAAGGAGAAAGCCTGTCGCCGGTAGCGGCGGGATTTCACCGGTTCTTGACCGGTTATTTCCGGGACAGAACCGAATGATGGGAGAAACGAGTGTATCAATGAGAGGGGCGATATGAAATTGAACCGATTTGGTTTAAGTTTTTTGCTATTGGCTTCACTCACCTCCATTCTGCTCGGTTGTTCCAAAATCGAACTAACAGATGAAGAAATGATCTATTATGCTGAAGGTGAAAAGTGGACTGGGTAGTATATGACAAGTTCCTCTTCAGCCTCAAAAGAAAATGTGGTATTGAATTTTTTCTACAAGGGCAATCTATCCGAATTAAAGCATCAAATAAAATTGTATTTTCGTATGGCACGGGTTAACGGAAATATTGCAGAAACGCTACGCCATGAAAACATAGATAAAGCTTACTTTATAGATAAAGCTGACTTTGTTCGATCACAATTTCATTCACGGTGATGGTGAATCGGTCGATATCATTCAAGAACTACCCTGAAAATAACGCAACTTCATCGTCTGTGGTGCCCGCCATGGCATGAGTGGCTAACGGTTGCCACAGCGCTTATTCGCCCAAAAAAACCCTGTTCACATTTCTAACGGTTGTGGGAGCGCTTATTTGCTCCAAAAAGACCAAAACGCCCCCTCTCCGAGCCAAATAAGCTCCGTGGCAACCGTTAGATTTTGAAACGTCTCGTTTTAAGCCAAATAAGCTCGCTGGCAACCGTTAGAATTTGTCCGGCCCCTTCCGGCGTCCCATGACCAAACCTCTCGGCGCGTGATGGATATGGGTCCACGGCATAGCCAAAAAATCCCCCTGAACTAACGCAACTTTAGTTTCATTTTCTGTTGTGCCCGCCAGGGCATGGGTGGCTAACGAGAAGATAATAAGTGTTATTGAATGGAACGATAAGGCGAAAACCTTACAGTTAACTCGATTTGTGAGGAAATAAAAGACAAAAAAGTGCCCCGACGCCGTTTCCGGCGCGGGGCACTTTTTTGGTTGGAACCGGTCGCTTAGTCGTTGGAGCGGGAGTTTCCAAAAATCATGATAAACCGGAGCAGCTGCAGAAGCGAAACCAGCGCAGCGGCTACATACGTGAGGGCGGCAGCGTTCAGCACGCGGTCAACGCCGGGTTTTTCAGAAGGAGAGATGAAGCCTTCCGCAACCATCAGCTTTTTGGCGCGGTTGGTGGCGTTGAATTCCACCGGCAGCGTCACCAGTTGGAAGGCGACGGCGGCAGAGAAGAAGATGATGCCAAGCCAGATGAGGCCCGAGAGGCCCATCAGGAAGCCGGCGATCAACAAAAAGGGCGACACGCCGGAAGCAAAGTTGACGAACGGGAACATGCGGTGGCGGGCGACCAGCATCGGATACGATACTTTATGCTGGATGGCATGGCCGACTTCGTGGCAGGCGACCGAAATCGCGGATACGCTGTTTTCATAATAGACCGGCTCGGACAGGCGCACGACCCGTTTGATCGGGTCGTAGTGGTCCGTCAGCGTGCCCGGTACGGCCTCGACCGGAACGTCATACAGGCCGTTCAGGTCCAGCATGCGGCGGGCCGCGTCGTAACCGGTCATGCCGGAGGCGGCGCGGACTTCGGCAAAACGGTTGAAAGTACCCCGGACGCGGAAGGAAGCCCACATCGACAAACCGAAAGCGATCAGAATCAGCAGCATCATCGGGTCAAGCCCGTAAGCGGGATAACCAACTGGCATTGCGGTGACCTCCTGTTATTAGTTTCATATTGTATTAATACTAATACGAACCCGGAGTGCGCCGGTTTCATCCGCTGGCGCTTCCTGACTATCTTTACCCAAATTTCTTTCCTTAATGAAGGGGGAGAAAAGCGGACATGCGGCAACGGAAATATCGCAGAATGGATAAGGTCATGGAATATAATGGACATGACGTAAGCGTATATACCAAAGTATATCGAAATCCGAACGATGGGAAGGAAAACCAACCGGATAATTAAGAAAAAAGATGTTGCATTTTCTAACATAGACCAATATAATTACAACAGATGTGATAGATGTTATGAAATATAACACAAAGGGAGAGGGTTCTATGTGGAAAAAAGTCATGTTAACCGCGGGGGCTTTGACGCTTCTATTCCCCGCCATGGCACTCGCCGCTGACGAAGCGACGAGCCCCCAGCTGCAAGCAGCGATCAACTCGGTCTGGGTCATGCTTGGAGCCATCCTGGTCATCTTCATGCAAGCGGGGTTCGCGCTTCTGGAAGCCGGTTCGACCCGGATGAAGAACGCCGGCCACGTAGCCGGCAAGACGGTCCTCACCTTTGGCATTTGCGCAGTCGCATTCTGGGCCGTGGGCTTCGGTCTCGCATTCGGCGACGGCAACGAGTTTATCGGAACCTCCGGGTTTTTCGTTGACGGCCTGAGCGATTCGGTGTTCGGCTCGCTGAACGCCAACGACATCCCGATCTCGCTCGAATTCCTGTTCCAGCTGGCTTTTGCGGGCGTATCCCTGGCGATCGCCTGGGGCGGCTTCGCGGAACGCGCCAAGCTCCCGGTTTACTTCATCTTCGGTCTTCTTTATACCATCGTCATTTACCCGATTGTCGCTCACTGGGTTTGGGGCGGCGGCTGGCTGGCCCAAATCGGCATGCAGGACTTTGCCGGCTCCACGGTCGTTCACTTGCAGGGCGCGACAGCGGCTCTTGTCGGCACCTTGCTGCTCAAGCCCCGGATCGGCAAGTTTAACAAAGACGGTTCCCCGAACCTTATCCCCGGCCACAACCAAGTTTTGACGGTCCTTGGCGTTATCATCCTCTGGATCTGCTGGTTTGGCTTTAACGCAGGCAGCACGCTGTCCGCGATGGGCGACGGCTTCTTCGGCTACGTTGCCTTGACGACCAACATGGCCGCTGCGGCAGGCGCTGTCGCTACGCTGATCGTTTCCTGGATCTACTTCGGCAAAGCCGATGTGCCCGCCATGCTGAACGGCGTGCTTGCCGCTCTCGTCGCCATCACCGCGGCTTGCGCTTTCGTTGAACCCTGGGCCGCCATCGTGATCGGCGCGGTTGCCGGTGTGTTCACCTTCCTGACCTCGCAGTGGTTTGAGAAGATGGGCCTCGACGATCCGATATACGCATTTTCCGTCCACGGTCTGGCGGGCGTTTGGGGTACCCTTTCCACGGGCCTGTTCGCTACGCCCGAGCTTGCCGAGCGCGTCGGCATCGGCGAAGCCGGCCTCTTCTACGGCGGCGGCTTCCACCAGCTGGGCGTTCAAGCCCTTGGCGTTATCGGAGCCTTCGCATTCGTGCTGGCGCTCAGCTTCGTCATCCTGTTCGCCATCAAGAAAACGATCGGCCTGCGCGTCACGGAAGAGGAAGAATTGATCGGCCTCGACTTGAGCGAACACGGCAATTACGGCTATCCGGAGCAAATGCGCAAAGTGGCCGACGCGACCCAAGCCGAGCTGGAAGGCAAATAAACGGCATCCCTTCATCATGGGAGGGACATATGTCTCATGTTTCCCAAGGGGGATTACCTTCATGACCAACTTGCCGCTGGATACAGCCGCGTCATTCATAGAACGGGCAGGGAGCATGGAAGAGCTGCGGGCGTTCCGCGTCTCGCTCACCCGTACGCTCCGGAGTCTCCCTTTGGTGGATTCGCCCCGGGAATTTCATGAGCAAATCAATCAAATGCACGACCGTCTGATGGTCAAAACGGTGAAGCTCGTCGAAGAAACCCTCCTCCGGGAGGGCTTCGGCGGGCCTCCCGTCGCTTATGCCTTTGTTTTGTTTGGAAGCGGGGGCAGGCGGGAGCAAACGCTGTGGAGCGATCAGGACAACGGGCTTATATTTGCCGACCCTCCGCCGGACCGGATGGAAGCTGCAAGGGCATATTTTGCCCGCTTCGGTTCGGAGCTTGTCGGAGAACTGGCCGCAGCGGGGTACCCGTTATGCGAAGGAGAAGTAACCTGCCGGAACCCGCAGTGGAACAAACCGCTGGCGGAATGGAAGAAGATGCTGGACGGCTGGCTGGAGGAGCGGACCTGGGAAGACATCCGGCATGTGCTGATCATCGCCGACATGCGGGCGCTGCACGGCTCCGCCGAGCTGGCGGACGGCTTGTACGGCCACATGCTGGATTATATCGCGGCGCACCCGGACACGATCCGCCGGATGCTGGAGAATACGCTGCGCCGCAAGCCGGCGCTCGGGCTGTTTAATCATTTGATTGCGGAACGGTACGGCGAGGACGCTGGGAAATTTGATGTAAAGTACGGGCTGTATATTCCGTTTGCCAGCGGCATCCGGCAGCTGTCGGTCCGTTCCGGCATCCGGGAGACCTCGACCCTCGGCCGGATCGAGGAGCTGCTGCGGGCCAATACGATTCCGGAGGCGGACCTGCGCGAGTGGCGGGAGCAATTTCTCTCCGCATTATATTTTCGCGCGCTGGCCGTGTTCGACCAGCCGGAGGAAGAGCTTGGCCCGAGCTCGATGCTGCGGGTATCGGTCCTTACGGCGGACCAAAGAAAACGGCTGAAGCGCGCCTTGCGGTCCGTCAGACGGCTGCAGAGAGCGGCGGCGGAGCAGGTTGGAAACTAGACTTGCGCAAGCCGGACTTATTTTAAAGAGGGATAACCGGAAGGCGGACAAGGCAGGCGTAAATGCGGCTGGGCGCTTTAGCCGGAAAGGAGGGGGCAGTGAAACCACCATTCAGACCATACGAAGGCGGCGGAATGTGGCACTTGTACAAAAAAGGAGGGCTCACGCCGGCTATCGCCTCCATCTTCGATCCGGGCAGCGCCCAGCACATGGCCTTTATCCGCTCCATGATGAAGGAGCAGCGAAAGCAGGATCTGTACGAAATTCAGCTGAAGGACATGGAGGCGGTTGTTTTCGATCTGGAAACAACCGGCTTTTCTCCGTATAACGGCGACGAGATCATTTCCATCGGAGCGGTGGCCGTTGTAGGGGAGCGTGTGGTGGAGGAGGAAACGTTTTATTGCCCGGTGAACCCCAAGCGCAAAATACCGGAGCCGGTAATTCAATTAACGGGGATAACGGACGAGGAGGCGGGCCGGGGCTCCGACCTTCTTCCCGCGCTAAGCGAGTTCATGGACTTTATTCGAAGAAGGATTCTGCTTGCGCACGGCTGCGGGCATGACAAGCATTTTCTCAACGCCGCGTTATGGAAAACTTCCAAAACCAGCCTGAACCACCGGCTGATCGACACGATGATGATCGCCCGCTGGCTGAACCCGAAGCTGCGCGACGTATCGCTCGACGCGCTGCTGGAGCTGTACGGCATTCCTTGCGAGAACCGCCACCATGCGCTCGGCGATTCGGTAATGACCGCAAAGCTCTGGTCCCGCCAGCTGAGCGATATTATGAGCCGCGGCGTGCAAACGCTTGGAGACCTTTACTCCCGGCTCAGCGTGTACGGATAACACGGAACGTCCGTATGCAAGAACAAACAAAAACTCCCGGACATCCGGGGGTTTTTGTTTTACTGCACCGTTTTTTGCGGTTTGACCAGAAAGAAGACCAGCCCGAGGCCGATCAAGGCCAGACAAGATACGGTGATGAACACAAGCTGCTGCGAGCGGTCCATCATCCAGCTGAAGAGGGGAGGGCCGGCGGCAACGCCCAGAAACCGCAAGCTGTTGTAAAGCGAAGTAATCATGCCGCGTTCCGATTTCTGCACGGCTCCGGTAATCAGCGTATTCAAGCAGGGCAGAAGCAGTCCCGTCCCGATGCTGCTCAGGGTGAGCAACCCGATAAACAGATACAAGTAAGTGTAAAAGAAAATCGAAGCCGCCAGCGCAGCCACGGAGAGGGCCAACCCGATCAGCATCAGCCGGCGCATGAGAACGCCGTTTTTCTTGATCAAGCTCCCGGTGATGTAAGAGGTGGCAACCATTCCAAGCAGCGGGATGGCGAGAATCAAGCCTTTGACAACGCCTTTGACCGAATAAGGCGGCTCCTCCAAAATGTTCGACAAGTAAAACAGCACCCCGAACAGCGTGAAAAGACCGATCGAACCGGCGAAAAAGGCCGGTATGAGCCACTTTCCTTTTTCCTTCAGATTATGGCCGATGGCGGATAAGTATTGCTTCAGGGATGGAGCCTCCTTCTTTTTTTTCGGCTCCTTGATCAGAAAGGCTACAGCCAGGATGGCGATCAGGCAGAACACGGGGAAAGCGAAAAATGGAGCATACCAGATAATCAGGGCAAGAGCCGAGCCAAGGATCGGACTGATCACCTTGCCGGTTCCGTTGGAGGCCTCCGTCAAGCCGAGCACCCGGCTTTCGGTACCTCCCTTGTACATATCGCCGACCAGCGCCATGGCGATCGCCGTCGTGCCCGAGGCGCCGATACCTTGAACCGCGCGGGCAATGATGACGGTCGTATACGATTTCCAGATCGCGCCGAATCCCGCGAGGATGCCTGCGCCGCCGAAAATGATCAAGGCCGGAATGATCACTCCCTTGCGGGTAAAACGGTCGGACAGATAACCGGCAACGGGAATCATCAACCCGGCGGTAACGGAGAAAAGCGTGATCACCATACTGCTTTGCGCCTTGGTGATTCCCATTTGGGTCATCATCTGCGGCAGGATGGGGACCAGCATGGAGTTGCCCAGCACAAGCACCATCGGAATCGAGGCAATGGCGAAAAACTCCCAGAAGCGGCCTTTTGCCCGGGTTTTTCCTTTGTCTCCGCCTTTCTGCTCCGCCTCTTCGTCTTCTTCCTCCTCTTCCCGTGGGGAATCGGCCCACTCCATGGCGCTTTCAAAGGACACCGGCATGCGGGAATGCTTGATTTTTTCCACTATATCCCCCTCTTTTCCCAACATCGCTACCGTTACTCTTCCCGGCACCCGCAAAAACCATTCTTCCTATGCCGGAGCTTCAGCGGGTTCGGATAAGGCGGCAGTCGTCCACCCATACTAGCAGGATAAACGGTGAAGAACGGAGGCGGCGGAATGGAAAATGGGGACGAATGGGTGGAACGGAGAAACCGGGTATGGGCCCGCTGCCTGAAGGCAGGACTAGTATTGCTGCTCGCAAGCGGATTAATGGGGAAGGCCGTGCATGGAAGAACGGATGAAAAGACGGCAGCCTTCGAATGGGCCGGCGATCGGCAGAAAGGGATCAAAGGAGGAAGCGATCCGAAAACGGAACCGGCTCTCACGGCCCTTTCGCCGGGGGCAAAGGCGCCGGAAGTGGTGCTGCATGGGCTGGACGGTGAGCTTTACCGGCTTGGCGGCAAAAGGGAGCGGCCGCTCCTGCTTGTTTTTTGGGCGTCCTGGTGCGGCATTTGCGCGGAGGAAGCGCCGATGTGGGCCAACCTGCACCGCATGTACAAGGACAAGCTCGACCTCTACGCGGTCAATGTCACCTTTCAGGACACACGGGAGGGAGCCGAAGCGTTTGCCGATCGGCATGCACTGGCGTTTCCGGTGTTGGAAGACAGGAAGGGGAAAGCGGCACGGGCGTACGGGCTCTCCGGTGTTCCGACGGCCTTTCTCATCGACCGAGGCGGTGTTGTTACCGATATGCTGGTTCTTCCCGATGAAGCGGAGTGGCGGAGGAAGCTGGAGCGGGTGATGAAATCGAAGTAAAATCTTCAAGAATGTGACAAGCGCTGAAACAAGCGCTATCGACCGCAACCTGCCTGAGCATGAAAAAGGATCGTCCCTATCCTGGCTAAGTGTCGGGATAACGGGCGATCTTTCATTTTTTAAGGCAAAGCAGCTCCTCATTTTTTTGCAAAATTTGTTTTAATACCAAACTCCCGCGGAATTACGAGGATTTTGCCAACAATCCGCCCCCATGTTGCGATATAATTTTGTGCATGTACATATTCCGTTCATATTCGGGTAACGAAGGAGACACGTTCATCGTGTACACTATCCCTAGCGGCCGAGAGTAAATGTGGACGATAAGCGGACTAAACGAGAGAAGATGCTTGTAAAAAGTGGAACAATCAGCCGCTTCCCCCAGTTGAGGGAGATGGACGATTTAAAGCTGGCCGGAAAAGCCGAATCAATCTCGCGTTCCTTTCAAGTTCGATCGAAAGAAAAAAATTTGCAACCGTCCAACCGTCCAGTAAAGACACCCGACTTTCATCCAACTGAAACTGCGACCCGCGGCCGGCTTGGAAAAACGCTTGGTCCTTTATACTGAAACGAGGAAGGTTTATTCGCCTATGAAAGATAACTCTCGGGATTTATATTCAGGATTTCAAATTGGAAAGTTGGAAAGAGGTTCGGGTATGAAGCGAGTGGTGCAGTTCGTATGGATGAAGTGGGAGCGTGTATTCGAGTGGTCGACACGCATGCGGTCCGTTTATTCCGGAGAATTCGGAATATGCAAAATGTTTGTTACGAAATATCACGGGAAACGCATTGAGTGCGAAGACGGATCAACGATCTGCCCGGGAGACTGGGTGGGTGAGCTGCATCTGGACAATCGGAAGGTCCTGCTCATGCTGCAATCAAAAGACGCAAATCGCGTCGCATTAACGATCGCGCGGATGGCGCGCATTTCCATGCAGCAAATTTGCGCCGAGGTCCTATCCAACCCGAAGCTGAGTCGAGTCAAAGCTCTGCAAGGCATTACTTTGCTGCACAGGGGAATCATTCATGGACTGGGTTTTGAAAAGCATGAGATCGAAGCCGGCAAATTCCGCACGTTCACGACCTCCTATTTACGGCTTCTGATCCGTGTGTTTCAACCGGGGGCCAGGGAACGAATCGACCGGCATGCAGGGAAGCTTGTTCCGATAAGACTGGTATTGACCAGGAGTGTGCTTATTAGCCGATTCTCCGTGAAGGATAGATGCCCGACAGCAGAGGCCTAATGGCTTAGGTTGGAATCGTATAGAAAAACAAAATTCCCGGAATACCCGGGGATTTTCAGAGTGTCGAGAAACCCGGCTCATTTTAGTGCCCATGGGTTTCTTTTGCGTTTGTCACTGTTATAAAGGGGAAAAACACGAGGGGGGATTCCGTTTATCTCGGTGATTCTGGCAGGTCGCCATCTTCTTCCTGTTCTGGACGGCTACCGTCTTCAATGCCCCCGTTTACTCGCTCACCCTTCCTTTTGCCTCTGCTTTCTTGGCCGAAACTTGCAAGTGGCGGGACACAAGCCAACGATGATCAGGGAAAAGAGGGCAAATAGGTGCACAGCGACACTTATTTCCGACGGTTTCTTGTTCCAATCGCGAAATAATTCCATACACGCACTTATTTCCGGATAAACAAACGATATTCGGAGAAAACAGAAGAAATAGTTGCCTTTTCGCATTTATTTGGCCGTAAACAGCTAAAAATGATGCCAATAGTTGCTTTTTCGCACTTACTGTCCCGCCCTGCCAACGCGAAGCCGTCTGGTTATTGGAATTTCGCATCCGCCGCCCTTTTGCCGATAGCCGCCCACCACCTTGCCGTTCTTTTCCAAACGACGAGTGTCGGAAGAGGCACTGGTCTCCGAAACCACCGGTAAGCCAAATGGATTTGGATATCCCGCTCCGCTCCAATTGACGTTCGGAACGAATGCCGTGAAATGGCTAAGAAAAATGGTTGTTCGATAACATCAACATCAACGCGGTAGCCGTACAAGATTAATTCGCACAAATAAGGTTATCGAGACTACTCGACAAATCGGAACTTCTCGACAAACTGAAAATTCCCGGAATACCCGGGAATTTTGTTTTTCTGGTGCTTACAAATTCACGATGCCCAGCCGTTCCTTTGGATGCCCGGGAGAGACATCGGCTTGGGTTTTGCCGATCAAGGCGTACCGGATACTGTCGAGAATGGCCTGCCAGCTCGCCTCGATCACATTTTCGGAAACGCCGACCGTGCTCCACGAGTTGGTCAAGTCGCTCGATTCCACCAGAACCCGGACCTTGGCGGCGGTCGCATCCTTTTCGTTGATCACCCGCACTTTGTAATCGGAAAGATGCATGTCGGCCAGCTCGGGATAATGCTTGGACAGCGCCTGCCGGAGGGCGTTGTCCAGCGCGTTGACGGGGCCGTTGCCCTCCGCCGCAGTGTAAACCGGCTCTCCGTGAACCTTCAGCTTGATGATCGCTTCCGACGCGATGGCGTGAGTACCGATTTTTTCCACGAGAAGCTTGAAGGAGTCGATGGTGAAAATCTCCTCCAGCGTTCCGCCGGCCTTGTGCAGCAGCAGCTCGAGGGAGGCGTCGGCCCCTTCGAATTGATACCCCTGGTGCTCCATTTCCTTGATTCTCTCCATCACCTCGCGGGTTTTGGAGTTCTCCAGGTCCAGGCTGAGGCCCATCTCCTGCGCTTTGAACTGAAGGTTGCTCTGGCCGGAAAGCTCCGATACCAGCACGCGCCGCTTGTTGCCCACCGAATCGGGCGAAATATGCTCATAGGTCCGGGAATCCTTCAACACGGCGGAGACGTGGATGCCGCCTTTGTGGGCAAAAGCGGCTTTGCCGACATACGGCTGATTGAACGGCATGTGAACATTGGCGATTTCGCTGACGAAACGAGCCGTTCCGGTCAAATGCTTCAGCTGCTCCGGACCGAGGCAGTCATAGCCCAGCTTGAGCTGCAGGTTCGGAATCAGCGAAGCCAGATTCGCATTGCCGCAGCGCTCGCCGTAGCCGTTCATCGTTCCCTGGACCATCCGGGCGCCGCCCAGAACGGCGGACAAAGCGCCCGCTACGGCCAGCTCACAGTCGTTGTGGGTATGGATGCCGATGGAAGCGGCGGCCGATTCCCGCACGCGGGATACGATTTCCTGAATTTCGGAAGGCATGGTGCCTCCGTTGGTGTCGCACAGCACCAGCCAGTCTGCGCCCGCCTCCTGGGCATGGGACAGAACGGCCAAGGCGTACTCGGGATTATGCTTGTAGCCGTCGAAGAAATGCTCCGCGTCGAAGCAAACCTCCAGACCGGCCCGCTTCAAATAACGCACGGATTCCGCAATCATCGCCAGGTTTTCTTCCAGGCTCGTTTGCAACGCTGTGTGCACGTGAAAGTCCCACGATTTGCCGACCAGACTCGCTGCGGGTACGCCGGCTTCAATGATCCGGTTCAGGCTCGCATCCTGCTCGGCGGTGCTGCCTTTGCGCCGGGTGCTGCCGAATGCCGTCACCTTGGCTTGCAGCTTATGCGACTTGATACGCGAAAAAAACTCAATGTCCTTGCCGTTGCTGCCGGGATTGCCGCCTTCAATATAATGAACGCCCAACGCGTCAAGCTTCAGCGCAATTTTCACCTTGTCCTCGGCAGACAGACTGATTCCTTCTCCCTGCGTTCCATCCCGCAGCGTCGTGTCGAAGATAGCGATCCGATCGGCCATCCGTCGTCTAACCTCCTGTTCGGCTGAAAAATCAGAATTAACCCATTATAGCATAACTCGAAAGGAATGGAATGCTTTATTGCGTAAACGGGGCAAAGGATTTTTCTCCGCTCTTGACCCTCTCCCGCAGGGGCGGTATGCTGAAATCGGAGGTGCCGTCTGCGTGCTGCGGAACGGCTTTTTGCATGGAGCTCGGAAACGGGACCCGGCATTTGTCTTCTTCATTTTATACAGCGGTGGTGAAAGTCATGGACCCCGAGAAAACCGCCGGCGCTTATCCGAAAAGCGGCCGGGTCATTCTTCATATCGACATGAACGCATTTTACTGCTCGGTGCATGAAGCGACCGAACCCGAGCGTTATAAAGGCAAGGCGGTGGCCGTTGCGGGGAGCGTCGAATTGCGCCGCGGCATCGTGGTGACCTCTTCCTATGCGGCGCGCGCCACGGGGGTCAAGACCGGGATGAACGTGGGCCAGGCGCTGAAGCTATGTCCGAACCTGATCGTGATTCAGCCGGACTTTCATTTGTACCGCCAGTTTTCCCGGCGGTTTATGGACATCGCGTCCAGCTATTCGCCTCTCATGGAGGCTGTCTCCATAGACGAATGCTTTCTCGATATTACCGGCTCGAAGCAATTCGGGACGCCGCTTGAGATAGCCTCGGAAATCCAGAGAAGAATCCGGGACGAGCTTCATCTTCCCTGCTCCATCGGCCTTGCGCCAAACAAGCTGCTTGCCAAAATCGCCTCCGACATGAAAAAGCCGAACGGCCTGACCGTGCTGCGGCTGAGAGACGTTCCGCCGGTGCTGTGGAGCAAGCCGTGCGATACGCTTTACGGGGTGGGGCGCAAAACGGCCGAGAAGCTGGAACGGCTCAACATCCGGACGATCGGGGAGCTGGCGGGAGCGGAGGAAGCTTTTCTTACCAAAGAGTTCGGCATCGTCGGCTCCTGGCTGAAGCGGGCGGCGCACGGCCGGGACGAAACGCCGGTCAGTCCGCTGCACGAGCCGAGCAAATCGGTTGGCCATACGACGACGCTGCCCGCCGATTTTACGGAAATGACGGATATCCGACGCGTGTTTCTCAATCTCGCGGACCAGACCGCCCGCCGCATGCGGCGTCAGGGGCTCATCGCGTCCACCGTCTCCATCACGATCCGCGACCCGAAAATGAAAACGATCACCCGGGCGATTACCGTTCCGGTTCCGACGGAAAGCTACGACGAGATCTACCGCGAAGCCTGCAAGCTGTTTGAGAAGCACTGGCCGCCCGGCAGTCCGGTCCGGCTTCTCGGCATTACGTTAAGCGGGCTTCAGCCCAAAACGGAATCGGCGATTCAGCTGGATTTGTTTGACTACACCCGGCAGCCCAAAAAGGAGCATCTTAATGAAGCGATGGACCGGATCCGGGACAAATTCGGGGAAAGCGCGATCCTCACGGCGGGCATGCTGGGCGACGACCCGTCCACGCTGATCCGCAACCACAAGATCCGTGGAACCTCTTTGCAGAAGGACCATTTGCGGGAAAAACGAGAGTAGTCCTCCCGGATTTACTGGAAAACAATGAATTGAACTTGTCAGTTAAATATATTATAGTGGAAGGGCAAGGATTCCATCTAGGAGGCAATACCAAATGGCCAAGTATACCTACGTTGACAAAGAGACCTGCATAGCATGCGGCGCTTGCGGTGCGACCGCTCCGGATATTTACGATTACGACGACGACGGTTTGGCGGAAGTCGTGTACAATGGCGACGGAAACCAGGGAGTGACGGAAATTCCGGAGGATCTGCACGAAGACATGCAGGACGCGCAAGACGGTTGCCCCACGGATTCCATCAAGGTAGCGGACGCCCCGTTTAAGTAACACCGGCATCCGCCGGCTTATATACCGGGCAGACGACCCCCGTTCTTGGAGCGGGGGTTTTTCTTTTGACAGCCGGGTGGAAATTCGGAGCTTTCCCGCCGATAACTATGGTAAGCGGCGGTTCGGAGCGAGAGGGCGAGCCCCGTTGTTAACGGAGGTGAAATCGTGCAGGACGATCCTCAGTACCTGAAGAAGTTCGTCAAGGAACACCCGGACAATAAAATGGGCTGGTATTTGCTCGGCCGTTATTACGAACGCACGGGAAAAACAAAAAAGTCGCTTTATTGTTACGCAAAAGCGGGAGAAGTGTTCGAAGCTTTCGAAGACAAGCGGCTGCCGAAGGACCTGAAGCGGGAAGCGGATACGCTGCCGCAGCGGGAGGAAGCAATTGGAAGCGGGGCGGCGAAGGAAGAGGCCGCATACGCGGAAACGGAAGCGGATGCGCCCGAGCGGGCCGTCCGCGCCGAGCGTCCGGCGGCTGGGCCGGACAGACGGCGAAAGGGCAGCCTGGCCCGCAACGGGCTGCGGCTGGCCGCCGTGCTGCTTCTGCTGCTGGCCGGCACCGTGTATTCTCCCGCCGCCGCGCCGGATCGCAGCGCGTCCGAAAACGGGGAGCACGGCTCCGCGGTCGAACCGGACCTGCCGGCCGGCCCGTCCGGTCAACCGGCTTCGATGAGCCGGCCGGCCCGCGATGTGCTGTACATAAGCGAAAAAGAAGGAAAAGAGGCCATCCGCACAGAAGCCGGCAATCTTGTCATGAATGAGCCGCGGAGCGAAAGCGCCATTCTGGCGGAAGGGCCGGCTACGGCGGACGGACAGTGGACGGCGTGGCCGGTCAAGCCGAAGCTCTGGCTGGAGGTCAAAGCGGAGGAGCCGGGCGGAAGCCGGCGGGAAGTGACGGCCTACAGCCCGGAGGCGTGCCAGTGCGAGCCCGGCCGGGACCCGGCAAAAGCGGCCGCGTTCGTTTCCGGCTGGCAGGCGGAGCAGGAGCAGGAGGCGCTGCTCGCGAGTGCGGTCGGCGCTTACCGGACCGCTTACGGCCGGACGCCGGATACCCTGGCCGAGCTGAGCCGGGATTACCCCGCCAACTTCATCTCCGGTCCGACCCCCCTGATGGAACAGCTGTGGGGTACCCGTTATGCCGGCGGAGCTTCCGCGCCCGGGGCAGGGACAGGCGGCGGCAACGGAGCCGCGGGTCCGGCCGGCGGCGAAAATGAAACAGCCGGCGGAGGTTATCCCAACCCGCTTGGCGAACCGCTGGCGATCATAGTGGACAAGCAAAATCACCGGCTGGCGCTGGTCAGCGGCTCCGTGATCGTCCGCAATTATCCGGTTGGCCTTGGCGCCGACAAGACGCCGGAGGGCGAATTTGTGGTGAGCGAGAAGGTCAAAAACCCGAACGGCAAGCCGGACGGCGCGTTCGGAAGCCGGGGGATGACCCTGTCGGACACGTTGTACGCCATTCACGGCACGGACGAGCCGGACAGCATTGAAAAAGACGAGTCGCTTGGCTGTGTGCGCATGCTCCAGGAAGACGTGGAGGAATTGTTCGCCATGACGCCTCTCGGCACGAAGGTTACCATTACTTCGGGAGCGCTGCCGGACGACATTTTGCGGGCAAACGAAAGGTTCGCCCTTCCGGCCGATGCCGAAGAGACGAACCCGGGGAAAGTATACCGTTGGCTGAACTGATCAGGAGCCGAACACGAGAAGCAGAATCATCAGAATGATAAAGCCGCCTGCGATGGACGAAGCCCAAATGATCGCTTTCTTGTTCATTTGTTCCTTCTGCTGGCGAGCTGCATAACCCGGCTTCTTTTTCATAACGAACACCGTCCTTGGGATAGTGGCTTTCTCTACATTTTATCACAAAGAAAGCGTTTCAGCCGATGTTTTTTTCGCTGACTCGCCTTTTCTTTTTGGCGCTAAAAGAATAAACTGATTCGAGGGAGTATAAAATCGAACCGGAGAAGCGCTTCGACGAAACGGAGGATCGCGTGTGCTGTATCAAAAAGCTGCCAAACCGCTTCTCTTCCGGCTCGATCCGGAAAAAGCGCATCATTTGACGATCGGGGGACTCCGGACGGCGTCTCGTCTTCCCGGCATGCTGCCGGCAATCAGGAGCATGTACGGCGTAAAGGCGCGGCCGGAAACCTCGGTTTCCTTGTGGGGAATCGACTTCCCAAACCCGGTTGGACTCGCCGCCGGACTAGACAAAAACGCGGAGGCGGTAGCCGGGTTTTCGGCGATGGGCTTCGGCTTTGTGGAGGTGGGGACCGTTACGCCCCGCCCTCAGCCGGGCAACGAGCAGCCGCGGCTGTTCCGCCTGCCGCCGGATCTGGCGCTGATCAACCGGATGGGCTTTAATAATGAAGGAGCGGCGAAGATGGCCGAATCGCTCGGCGCGCTTCGTTCCCGCCCCGTTCCGGTGTGCGTCAACATCGGCAAGAATAAAATCACCCCCAACGAGGAAGCGGCGGACGATTATTTGTCCTGTATCCGCACGCTATACGGGCAAGCCGACCTGTTTGCGGTCAACATCAGCTCGCCGAATACGCCGGGGCTGCGCAGCCTTCAGCACGGGGATGAGCTGCGGCGGCTGCTGAACGCCGTGGTGAGCGAGCTGGAGCGGCAAAGAAACGCTTCCGGCGAAGGCCGGGCGAAGCCGGTTCTGGTCAAAATTGCGCCCGACCTGAGCGAAAGCGAGCTGGAGGAGGCTGCGGACACCGCGCTTGCTGCGGGCGTGTCCGGCATTATTGCCACCAACACGACCATCGCCCGGGACGGGCTGCGGCATGGAAACGCCGGCGAAACCGGCGGCCTCAGCGGCCGGCCGCTGACCCGCAAGGCGAACGACGCCGTCCGGCGGTTGTACCGCGTCACGCAAGGAAAGCTGCCGATCGTCGGCTCCGGCGGGATCTTTACCGCCGCCGACGCCTATGAGCGCATCAAATCGGGCGCCAGCCTTGTCGAGATTTACACGGCGCTCATTTATGAAGGACCCGGCCTGCTCCGCGAGCTGAACAAGGGGTTGGCCGACAGGCTGAAGGCCGACGGCTTCCGCCACATCTCGGAGGCCGTAGGCGCGGATGTGAAGTGAGTATTTCGGGAAGGGGAAGTACGGATGGATGGAAGGGATTGGAACAAGTTTTTGCTCCCTTACGAACAAGCGGTCGAGGAGCTGAAAGTCAAATTCAAGCTGCTGCGGGCGGAACTCAAGAAAAGGGAAGAGTATTCGCCGATCGAGTTCGTCACGGGCCGCGTCAAGCGGATTTCCAGCATCCTGGATAAAGCCAAGCGCCTGAAAGTCCCCATGGACCAACTGGAAACGGGAATCGAGGACATCGCGGGCATCCGGATCATGTGCCAATTTATGGAGGACATCGCCCGGATGGCGGATTTGATCCGTTCCCGTAAAGATATGAAGGTGCTTTATTATAAGGACTACGTGACCAACAAGAAGGAAAGCGGCTACCGGAGCTACCATATCATCGTGGAATATCCGGTCCAGACCGCCCTCGGGATGAAAAACATTTTGGCTGAAATCCAGATCCGCACGCTGGCGATGAATTTCTGGGCGACCATCGAGCACTCGCTGAATTACAAGTACAAAGGCGATCTCCCCGAGGACGTCAAAATGCGGCTGAGCAAAGCGGCCGAAGCGGCCTACCAGCTGGACAAGGAAATGGCCAGCATCCGGGAGGACATTACGGAAAGCCAGAAGCTGTTTGAAGACCGGTCCAATCTGATCAGCTCGCTGCTGAACCGGATCCAGGTGCTTTACTTTTACCGGCGGGTTCGGGAGGCTGCACAGTTTCAATTGCGGTTCAACGAGCTGTGGGACAATGAGGACATCTGGGGCCTTAAGGAGCTGGCGGAGGACATGGACCGGGCGATCGAGAAAACGACACGCGATTACGAGGCACGCCAGGAATAGAAGGTCCGCCGAGTCCGGCGAATAATGACCGGCATCTCTTCCGAAATGGCGTACCGGCAGGCAGGAGGACGCTAGTGGCATACGATCCGCTGTACGTGGCATTTCTCTATCATTTTAATAGGGACCGGGATTATTTCGAGTGTCACGAAGTGCTGGAGGAGCTGTGGCTCCGCGAGGGCCGCAGTCCGCTTTACCAAGGGCTGCTGCAGGTCGCGGTCGCGCTGTACCATCATCGCCGGGCCAATGTAAACGGCGCCTTCAAGCTGTTTACGGGAGCGGTGGAGAAGCTGGGGCCTTTTCCGGCGGATGCGCTCGGCATCGATCTCCGCAAGCTGCTGGCGGAAAGCCGGGCTTACCGGGAGGAACTGGCGGCCGCAATCGCCGCCGGAGAGCCGGAGCGGGTGCCGTTCCGGGATTTGACGATCGTGATCCGGGACTCCGGCCTTCAGGTATTGGTGGACCGGTTTGCTTCCGAACAATAACCATTCGAGACCGGCAAGCCGGATTTCCATCCGGTTCATGCCGGCCTCTGCTATATTCGGATGAAAAGGTGGAACGTGATGAAAAAGACCGAACGGCTGGACAAAATATTAGCCCATGCGGGCTTCGGGTCCCGGCGCGAGATCAAGGAGTCGGTCAAACGCGGACAAGTTACCGTAAACGGTGGTCCGGCGAAAGACAGCGGCATGCAGGTGAATCCGGAGCTGGACGACATCCGCGTTTCCGGCGAACCGGTCCATTATCGCAAATACGTTTACCTTATGCTCCACAAACCGCCGGGGGTCGTCTCGGCGACGGAGGACAACCGGGAGCGGACCGTGCTTGACCTTTTGGGCAAGGAATACGCGCACCTGGAGCTTTTTCCGGTCGGCCGTCTGGACAAGGATACCGAAGGGCTGCTTCTGCTGACCAATGACGGGCAGCTGGCGCACCGGCTGCTCTCGCCGCGAAAGCATGTGCCGAAAACGTATTACGCCGAAGTGAACGGATGCGTCGGGGCAACGGACCGGGAAGCGTTTGCCGCCGGAGTCGCGCTGGAAGACGGGTATGTGACCATGCCCGCCGAGCTGAAGGTTTTGGCGGAAGGCAACCCGGAGCAGGGCGAAATGGCCCGCATCGAGCTGACGATACACGAAGGAAAATTTCATCAGGTCAAACGGATGTTTCAGGCGGTGGGAAAAACCGTCGTTTATCTGAAGCGGCTTTCGATGGGGCCGCTTGTGCTGGACGAGCGGCTGCCGATCGGACAATATCGGGAACTGACGACCGAAGAAGCGGAAGGATTGAGAAGCTATGAAGTGTAAACTGATCGCGCTTGACGTGGACGGAACGTTGATCACGGACGATCATGTGCTGACGGAACCGACGCGGGAAGCGGTTAAGCGTCTGGCGGAGGCCGGAACAACCATTGTGCTCTGCACGGGAAGAGGTCCCTTGAGCGCTTTGCCGGTATACGAGGAGTTGAAGCTTGGCGGTGAAGGGATCATGATCACCCATAACGGGGCGACTGTGATCGACATCGACGAACGAAAGGTGCTGAGCGATTTCCGCATCGAATTCGCAGACTTGAAGCCTTTGGTCGATTACTGCCGGGAGAAGGGCATTCACTACGATTTGTGCTCTCCTTTCGACCTTTATGTGGAGCATCTGACGGATGACCTGAAAGCGATGTACGAACGGTTTTCCCAGATTCCCACGGTGATTCCGGACGTCTCGCATGTGGACGAGCCGAAGGTGAAGTTTACGCTTTCGGGCACGGAGGAGGCGATGGACCAGGTTGAAAAGGATTGGCCCGAAATCGGCTGTTCGCTTCGGAAAATCCGCAGCGGCCTCTTTTTCATTGACGTTATCAACCCGGAGGCGACGAAGGGCAACGCGCTCAAGCAGGTATGCGGGCAAATGGGCATCGCGCGCGAGGAGGTTGTGGCGATCGGCAATTATTACAACGACATTGAAATGCTGGAATGGGCGGGGCTTGGCGTAGCCATGGCCAATTCGCCGGACGCCGTCAAGGAAAAGGCGGACGTCGTCACCGGCTCCAATGCCGAGGACGGAGTCGCGCAGGCGATTCGCCGCTATATTCTGGACGCCGGCCAATAAACGGAAGACAAAGAAAAACCGCCGCTTATCGCGGCGGTTTTCTTTGTCCGGGTCTTCCTCCGTTAAAACGTGAACGGCTTAGTAAAAGGAGCCCTTCAGGATGATGACAAGAAGGATAAACAGAACCAGAACAAATCCAATGGCTTGCCCGTAACCGGCAACTGCGGTCATCGAAATGCCCTCCTTTTTAACGGAAATTGCTTTTCCCGAATGTTCATCCGGCTTTGACTTTGCGTCAGGCGCTTTCGTCCGCCGGATAATTCCATAGTATGAAAAACGTCACGAAGAGTATGGACGTTTGCCTGTTTTCTCTTTCGATAATCCGTTTTTTTTCGGGCACCCTATCTTTGATCACACCGAAGGGGAGGGAACAAGCGGATATGACGACCATAAAGCTCGAATTGCAGCCCGTGATGCGAACCGCCGGAGGAGAGGTTTGCGACATTATGGCGGACGGGACGTTTGCGGGTACGTTGACACTGGTATACCGGGAAGGAGACCGCATCTTTGGAGCGGCTCAGGTGGAGGAGGACGCCATCGACCGGGACGACATGGCCGAAGTGCGGGATTTCCTGGACCGGTACGTCGGTGCGCTGGCCGATGCTTTGGAGGCGGATGAGTTTGAAGTATTGCTGACCCGCAGCCCCTACGAAGATATCCTGGCTTCCGACGAAGACCTCGAGGCGGAATTTCTGGGCAGCGACGAGGCCGATTGGGTAAGCGACCAAATTGTTCTCGACGAAGTAACCGGAGCCGAATACGATTACGAACTGGTGCTGGTGGAAGAACGGCGGGACCGGGCGGTGTACCGGATATACGACAACGAGGACAACTGGCTGGCGGAGGCCCGGCTGCGGATTTTGCATTCGACCGTCACCGGCGAGATACGCTGGAACCTGGAGCCGGACGACCTCGATATCGAGGGAGTGACGCGGCTGGTCGTGTCCGATTTCGACGAGGACACCGTCGACTCTTTTACGCTGGTTCACAAACGGGGGGACGAATACCTGGAAACCGTTCAGCTGGATCACGAAGACCTGCTTTTCGAATCGGAGATCGAGGCGGACGAAAACGAGGCGGACTTGAATACGGTCGTAGATGAGGATTTCGAAGTGGTGCTGGCGCGGGACGACGGGGATGTGTTGACGTACGAAATTTATCAGCAATCTCGAGGCGGACTTCCCGTCGGTACCGCCACCGTTGACATTCACGACCGGAGGCTGACGGGGTTTCTGGATTTCCGGGACAAGAACGGGGAAAAGGATGCGGAAATCATCTCTTGCCTCCTGATGCGGGAGCTCGACAAAGAAAAGGATTATACCGGTCTTAACCTGACGCTTATGCACGGAAATGAAGCGATTGACGAGCTGGTCATCGAGAATGAACCGGTGCATTAACGGTACGCCCGTCTGAATAAAACCGCCCCCGGCAGCCTTGACGGACGCCGGGGGCGGTTTGTTATAAGCGGCGCTGTCAGGCCGGGGGCAGACGCAGCCCCTTCGGATAATGATTTTTCAGAATGCCGCCGCTTGCCTTGGCCCAACCAAGCGAATACCCCTCGACCGTTACCAGCGTCCAGCCGGATAGGCGGGGATCGGCCGGCAGGGTTTCTCCACGCAGGTAAGCGGCCGCCTGGTCGGAAGAGAGCCGGACCGTTTGGGCCGCTTCCTCCGGCGAAAGGGCGGCGGCCAGAGCATGCGCGGGCTCCACGCGGCCCTTCTTGAGCTCGGCCAGGTGAAGGCCGGGCCGCAAGGCCTTGACGCCCTCCAGCATATCGGCCCCGAAGCCGGTACCGGAGGCCTGCGGGAGCAGGTAAAGCTGCTCTCCGAAGAGCAGCGGGCTTCCGGGACCGGTACGGAAGCCGGGAAGCGCACGGGCCGCGAACTCGCGGAACCGGTCCATCGCTTCTTCCGTCCGGCGGGCGGCGGTCCGGTCGGTGCCGCGGGACTTGCGCCCCGGACGACGCTCTTCGTCTCCCGCAGGTCCCGGAGCACGGTGAAGCAGGGCGACGAAATGCCCTTCCCCGAGCGCCCGGTGCGGCCAGATCCGCTCCATCCGCAGGCATTCGAAATCGTCGCGTTCTGCCAGAAACGCCCGTATGGCGTCCTCATTCTCCTCCCGGTTAAAGGTGCAGGTCGAATAGGCAAGAACCCCGCCCGGCTTCAGCATGCGGGCGGCCTGAAGCAGAATATCGCCCTGCCTGGCCGCGCAAAACGCGGGCGCGTCCGGTGTCCACTCCGCCGCCGCGTCCGGGTCTTTGCGAAACATGCCTTCGCCCGAGCAGGGCGCGTCCAGCATGATGCGGTCGAAAAAGGCGGGAAAGCGGTCCGCCAGCGCATCGGGCGTCATGCTGACGACGACCGCGTTGCGGATGCCCATCCGTTCGATGTTTTCCGAGAGAATGCGGGCGCGTCCGGGATGAATCTCGTTGGCGACGAGGAGCCCCTGTCCTTGAAGCGCTCCGGCAATTTGCGTCGATTTGCCTCCGGGAGCCGCCGCCAGATCAAGCACCGTTTCGCCCGGGCGCGGGTCGAGCATTTCGGCGGCCGACATGGCCGACGGCTCCTGAATATAGAACAGCCCGGCGGCATGATACGGGCTCTTGCCCGGGCGGGCGTCTTCCCGGTAGTAGAAGCCCGTCGGGCACCATTCGACCGGCTGCAGGCCGAACGCCTCCTTAAGCCTCTGCCAGACGGGATCGTCTTCACGGGTTTTCAACGGGTTACGACGCAAACCGTATGTCCGGGGGGCGTCGTAGGAAGCCAGGAAGGCGTCCGCTTCGGGCCCGAGCTGGCTTTTTATCCGGTCCACAAACGCGTCCGGCAATCGTTTCATGGTTTCAAGCTCCTGTCCTTCGAAAATTTTGCATGGGATTTTTCCGTTTCTCCCATCGTACCGCAAAAAATCCCCGCAAGCTAATCCGCAAACTTTGCCGAAAAATGCTGCCATTTGAGAAACGAAACGGGTAATGATACGTATACATGAGAGGCGATTCCCGGGCGGGCGCCTTTTGACGATTTCATAGCGGGGAGGACGCGAACCATGAAACCATCCGGCCGACGTACCCTATTTTTGCTGCTTGCAGGCACCTTATGCTTGACCCTCCCTTTTCCCGGTAAGGCCAGCGCGGATGCGCTCGGCCGCGTCAAGGAATTTTTTCAGCTTCCCGAAAAGGTCAACAACCTGCAAAACAAATACCAGGAAATCCACGAAGAATACGAAAACAGCGTGGAGCAAATCCAATCCCAGGTCGATCAAACCCAACAGAGCCTGCAGGAGGCGCAGGCGGCTTCCGAGCGTCTGCAGCAGGACCAGGCGGCTCTGTTGAGTCAAAATAAAGAGCTGGCCGAGCAGAACCGGCAGTTGGCCCTGACGGTGAGCGAGCTGCAAAACACGGCCGAGCTGAAGGAAAAGGCCAACAAGCGGCTTTGGCGCGCCGTCATTACCGCCACCGCTTTGATCGGCGCCGCCTTCCTGGCGGGCCGGTTCACCCGGCTGGCCCTGCGGCGCCGCCATTAAGGTTGCAAGCGAGTAAAGGAGGGGGCGGCATGATCGTCCAGCAAGACAAAGAAAGCGACAGCGGAGCGAACGGAGCCCGGCTGACGCTGGCCGAAGGAGAACGGCTCCACCTGCTCAACTCCAAAACCATCGTCGCTTTCCGCGGGGCCTCCCGGCTCCGCGAGGACCGGATCATGAACCTGAAGGGCATGTACCGGAAGCGGAAGCTGATCCGCTCCGATCTGTCCGGCCCTTCCGAAACGGTGATCGCGCTTCCCGCCGGTCATTACCTTTTGCCGATCGAGCTGACAGGGGAAAGCGACCTGCTTTTCGATATCCGCAGCGTGCTCTTTTACGGCTCCGGGATTTCGATGAAGAGCGTCATCCTCAAAATCAAAAACATGCTGGTGACGCGGGAAATCATGAAGATGAAGTTTACCGGCGTCGGCCAGCTCGGCATTCTTTCCCGCGGGCCGCTGTACGAGATGAAGCTGGACCCGGAGATTCCCGTTTATGTGGATTCCCGCTGTCTGGTGGCTTATCCGGAAAGCGCGAAGGTGGACATGTGCGTCTACGGCAATCACCTGGCGAGCCAGCATATGAATTACCAATGGGAAATCCGCGGGCGCGGAACGGTTCTGATGCAGACCGGCACCACCGACCGCGAGCTGGAAGCGGAGCTGTCCAACGAAAGCCTGATCCGCCGGGTTCTGCGGGAGGTCATTCCCTTCGGCGGCGTGTTTATCAAATAATGCCCGGCTCCGCCGTCCCGGTTATTCGATGCTGTTCGCGGCCAGCCGGGCCGTTTCCTCTTCGGCGGCGGCAGGATCGATGCGGCCGAACAAGACGCCCGGCTCCCGGAGCGCGGTTCCGGCCGGGATGCTGCTGTAAGCCCATTCCGGCCCGGTCATGCCCAGGAAGCCTTGAACGGCTTCGCAGGAAAAGGGAAGGAAGGGGGAAAGCAGAACCGACAGGTTGGCGATCATCTGCACGCAGGTAAACAAAGTATCCGCGGCCCGCCGGGGATTGTCCCGGAAGTCGCTCCAGGGCTTTCGTTCGTCGAAATACTTGTTGCACGACCGTACGTAGGCGAACACTTCCTCCAGCGCAAGCTTCAGCTCCGCCGCTTCGATTTTTTCCCCGATCCTTCCGTATAATCCCGCCAGTTTTTCCCGCTGCTCTTCATCCATTACGCCTTCGGGTACCCGGCCTTCATACGATTTCATGAGAAAAGCGAGATTGCGGTTGACGAAATTGCCGAACGCGCCAAGCAGTTCGCCGTTGTGGCTGTTGATAAACTCGCGCCAGCTGAAATCCCCGTCATGCTTTTCGGGCGCGTTCGCCGTAAGGAAGTACCGGATCGAATCGGGCTGGTAGCGTTCCAGGAGCTCCTGCGCCCAGACGGCCCAGTTGCGGCTGGTCGATATTTTTTTGCCCTCCAGCGTCAAGTATTCGCCGGATACGATCCGGTCGGGCAAGCGGAGATTTCCTGCGCCCAGCAGCAGAGCGGGCAGAATGACTGTATGGAACGGAATGTTGTCTTTGCCGTGTACGTAATACGAGACGGCCCCTTCGCTCCAGAAGGGACGCCAGTCCTTGCCGGTCTGCTCCGCCCAGGTTCGGCTGGCCGAATAGTACCCGCTGACGGCCTCGATCCAGACGTAGATTTTCTTCCCCTCGAAGCCTTCCACGGGAACATCGACGCCCCAGGGCAGGTCGCGTGTGGCGGCACGGTCGTGCAGGCCTTCCCGCAAATAGCGCTGCGTCAGCTGGACGGCATTTTCCCGCCATCCGCTTGCGGATGCGGCGTATGCCTCCAGTTCCTTTTGCAGCTTGGAGAGGATCAGGTAATAATGGTCGGCCGGCCGGAAAACGGGCTCGGTTCCGCACAGCTTGCAGGTGCGTTCCAGCAGGTCCGAGGGGTCCAGCACGGCGGAGCAGGCCTCGCACTGATCGCCGCGCGAAGGCTGGCCGCACCGGGGGCAAAGGCCTTCCACGTAACGGTCGGGCAAAAATTTGGCGCAGGAGGGGCAATAGGTTTGGTCCACCGTCCGTTTTTGCAATAGACCTTTTTCCAGAAGATCCAGAAACAGCTCGCGCACGACCCGGTGATGGCTCTCCTCGTCGGTTCGCGTGTAAAGGTCGTAGGTGAAGCCGAGCCGGCGGAAAACCTCCGCGAACTCGCGGTGGTAGCGGTCCGCAACCTCCTGGGGCGCAATTCCTTCGCGTTCGGCGCGGATGGCGATGGGCGTGCCGTGGCAGTCGCTTCCCGATACATACAGCACGTCTTCTCCCTTGAGGCGGTAATACCGGGCAAGAATATCGCCCGGAAGCAGGCTTGCGATGTGGCCCAGATGCAGCGGGCCGTTGGCGTACGGCCAGGCTCCTCCGATCAGAATCGGCATGTTCATCATTCCTTTGATTTGGTTTGGGTAACGCAAAAAACCCCCGCCGCTTCACAGCCGAAAATCCGGCATGAAGGGACGAGGGAACATTCACCCGCGTGGTACCACCCTGGTTCACCGGCCCCTTGCGGAGCCGACCTTATCGGGTACGCCGCAAGAAAATGCGGTTATACCCTAGCGCGGTAACGGGCGCAAGCTTCCGGCGCAGCCTACTTCTCCGGGGAGGTTCGATGCGCGGCTCGGAGACCATGTTCCTTTGGCGTTTCTTTGCCCCTTTTCAGCGGACGGGGCTCTCTGGCAAAAGAAACGGACAAAGTACTCTTTCTCTTCGCAGCCTTTGTTCCAATCGATTGGATAGAACTATAGCACAGCCCTGCGGAAACACGCAAGCGGGCATCCGAAAAAAACTTCTCTTTCCACATTCGCCGCAGGGAAGGTACAATAGAGGCATACGACAGGCGTCCGTTCCGGTTAGCCCGCAGCATCAGGCGCGCCGGGACGGGCGGACGACCGAAAGGGGAACCACATGAACATCCTGCAAGCATTGTTTTTTCCGCCGGAGCAGCCCGGCGGGGTTTCTTCCATGGTGCCGTACATTCAAGAGCGGTTTGCGGCCAAAAAAGGATGGCAAATGGAGCTTTTCTCCCTCCCCAAGCGGATTCGCGGCAAAGGAACGGAAACGGTCGTCTTTTCCACCTTCGATTGGACGGCTTACGAGGGCCATCCGATCGTGGACAAATACATGCAGACATACCGGGATTATCTGTGGTGGACCCGCATGCGGGTGAAGGAATCGTATGATTTGATCCATGCCCATCATCCGATAGCCGCGCTGGCCATGCGGGAGGCGTTCCCCGATACGCCGGTGATCGTCACCATTCACTCCAGCTATGAAAGGGAGCTGCTGCTGAACGGCAAAATCCGCGAAGGCGGACCGGAGCAGGCGTTTCTCACCTCGCTGTACCGGGAGCTGGAAGACAAGGTCAATCAGATTTTGACCGTTTCCTCGGCATTCAAGCAGTATCTCTCGGATTTTGTGCAGGAGCCGGAGCGGATCGGCATTATCCCGAACGGGTTTGACGAGAAGCGGTTCCGCCCGGTTCCCCACGACAACGCGGTGCCGCAGCTGATCACCGTTTGCCGGCTGGTGCCCGCCAAGGGGCTTGATGTTCTGCTTCGCGCTTGCGCGCTGCTGAAGCAAAGGAACAAGCCGTTTGTGCTCCACATGATCGGCGACGGCCCGAGCCGCCCGGAGCTGGAGCAGATGGCCGCCGATTTGAACCTGTACGAGGACACGATCTTTTACGGGTACATGCTCCATCCCGAAGAATTTATGCCGTTCTTCGATATTTTCGTTCTGCCGTCCCGCGCGGAGGCGTTCGGCAACGTTTTTGCGGAAGCTTCGCTTTGTCTTCTGGCCGTGGTCGGGACCAACGTAGGCGGCATCCCGGAGCAAATCGAGAACGGCCGAAACGGGCTGCTGGTTCCGGTGGACGATGCGGAGGCGCTGGCCGACGCCCTGGAGAAGCTGTTTATGGACCCGACCTACCGCTACAACCTGGCCCGTGCCGGCTGGGAAAAGGCGAAGAAGTCTTACTCGCTGAACCGGGTCATCCGCCAGTTCGCCAAAATCTATGAATCATACCGGAAGGAAGAAGCGCCTTTGCCCGGGGCAGAGGCGGGAGAAGAGCCGGTGGCGCAGCCGGCGGTCGAACGGCCGCCGGGCTCGGGAAACGCTCCGTCTACCTGAACGGACAGCCCGAAGCGGCGGGGAGACGGCAGCGAAGCAGGACGCGCTCCCGGCCGGTCGGAATCGGACTTACACGTAAATCATCTTGACGGTCATGCCGCCGTCGACCACAAAATTTTGGCCGGTGATAAAACCCGACTGCGGAGAGGCCAGGAACAGGCAGATTTCCGCAATATCGTAAGGCACGCCGACCCGGCCGACCGGATGCTGCGTCTTGTCCTGCTCGCTGTGGACCGGTTCTTCCGCCCGGGAGGACAGCTGCCAGTCGGCGGTTTCAATCCAGCCGGGGCTGACGGCGTTGACCCGAATGCCGGACGGGCCGAGGCTGACCGCCATCGCATGCGTGAGTGAAAGGATGCCGCCCTTGGAGGCCGAATAGGCTTCGGTGTCCGGCTCGGACATGAGGGCCCGGGTGGACGACATATTGATGATGCTCCCGCCGCCGGTTTCTTTCATCACCTTGGCCGCTTCCCGGGCGCACAGGAAGGTGCCGCGCAGATTGACTCCGATGACCCGGTCGAAATCGTCCGCCGACAATTCGAGGAACGGCGTGGAGCGGGAGATGCCGGCATTGTTCACCAGCACGTCGATGCGGCCGAATTCCTCCCGCGTGAGCGAAATCCAGCGGCGAACGGCGTCCTCCTCCGCTACGTCGACGCGGAGAAAAAGAGCGCTGCCGCCCAGATCGCGGATATGCCGGATCACCTCCAGGCCCGCTTCCTTGTCGGTGTCGCAGAGGGAAACGGCATAGCCGTCCTGCGCAAATTTGATGGCGAGGGCTCGTCCGATTCCCTGTCCGCCTCCCGTGATTAAGGCCGTTTTCCTCATGCTTCCCATCTCCCTTGTTCGATAACTTGTATGAGCCGATTATACATGCAGAAATGCTTGCAATCAAAATTGTGGCAGCGCCACGCGAAGGACGGGATCATTCATGGCAAAACCGCCCGCAAAACCGCCGGTGACGCGGGAAATCACTTACCGGATCGGCCGCCGGACCGGCCGGATTCAGGCGCCGGGCACCGCCGTCGGGCTAAAATCCGCCGGCCCGGCGCAGCCGGACGGCGCCGGCGCCGGAGAGGCCGCCGCAGCCGTCAGCGGGGCGGTGCGCTTGTTTCGCCGGACGATATGGCGGGAAACGCCGCTTCCCGGGCCGGTTGCGCTCCGGCTTCTGCTGCTGGCGCTGCCCGTCTGTACCTTTGCCTTGACCGTATGGTATGTATTTCTTCTGACCCGTCTTTAGGGAGGGAATGCTTGCTGTCCGGCAGGTGTAATCCACTGCAAGGAGGCTGTCTGCAATGACCAAAGGACTGCTTATCATCGGGGTCGCCGCCGGGCTCTGCCTGACTGCGATCGCCGTCTTTACGGCTTGGTATTTTGCCGCCTGGAAACGGAGAGGGAACGACGCCTCGGAGGGTGCGGACCGGCGCGGGGAAGCCCGCCGGCTGCTTGGCCGCTGGAACGCCCTGGATTACCTGCTGCTGTTTCCCGCCGCGTTTGCCGTCTTGTTCCTCGCGGTGAATTTGACCGCCGTCTGGCGGGACCGGGAGGTCTTCCCTCCGTATTACCCCGCTTATCTTTTGTCGGCGCTTGTTTTTGTGCTGCTCGGCTTTGCATTCCTGTATACCCGCCTCGTGCTAACGATCCGGCTGTTTCGGGAGCGGGCCGTTCCGCAGGAGCAGACCGGCCCAGCCGACGCTGACCGCGCCGAATAGCGGGTACAGAACAGACAGCAGGGAGGAAAAGCCGGCCTGGGACACCAGCAGGCACACTCCCAGAAGCGCCGGAATCACGAGACCGGCGGAACGGTTCACTTTGGTTCGGATTTGGGCAGCTCCGCCAAACACGTCGGCGATAAAAGTGGTAAAGATTTCACCGAAGATGACCAGGCTGTAAAGCAGTCCGAACACCTTGGGGAAGGCTCCGAGCATCCCGGCCATCGGTATTTCCGCCCGGGCCGCTTCCGGCATGCGGGCGGCGAGGGCAATGTGGGCGGCCAGCAGCATAAGGCCGATCAGGGCGCCGCCGAGGATGCCGCCCCGGACCAGGACCTTGCGGTCGGCGAACGCGGCGCCCATCGGAACGAGAACCGCCTGGGCGGTAGCCAGATTGAACGCCGCGTATAGAAACGGCGAAAGCAGGATACGGAGCGGGGAACGCTCGGTCGGAAGGGAAACCCAATTAAGAACGGCCGGATGGTCCAAGCTCGCGTAGAACACCAGGCCGATGAACAGAATCATCATCGGAACCACCACTGCGTTGACCGCGAGCAGCCCGTTCATGCCTTTTCGGAGCACGGCGTAGCCAAGGGCGACAGTGAGCAGCACGCCGGTCTGGTAGTGGAGCCCGAACTGCTCGGTGAACAGCGATCCGGCCCCCGCCGTCATCACGGATGCGGTGCCGATCAGCACGACGGCCTGAAACCAGCTGAACGCGGTGCCGAGCTTCGGTCCGAGAAGATGCCGGTTCAGCGCCTCGGCGGTATCCGCTTTTGTTGCGTGAGCCAGCAGCATGATCCGGATTCCCAGCCAGGCAAAAAGAAAAGAAGCCGCCAGAATGCCGGGCACGGCCCAGCGGCCGGAGAGCGTAAAAAATTGCAGGATTTCCTGGCCCGAAGCAAAGCCCGCTCCGACGATGGTGCCGGTATAGGCGAAGGCCACCTGCAGCGATTGGCCGCGTTTTCCCATCAAACCCCTCCTCCTTTCCGCATAGCCGCTATTAACAAGCTATGTCCGGAAGGGACGGGTCATGCCGGGTTGTCCGGGGCAACCCGGTAAACCAGGATAACCTACAAAAGCCCCTTCGGGCAGCCGGAATGTTCCGGCTGCGGCGAAAGGGCTTTTCCATTGGTTGTGAAGGTGCGGCCAATGCCGTCTCAGGAGGCGTCCAGGCCAAAAAGCTTGATCGATTGTATCGTGTCGGACAACGGGTCCACATCGAGCTTGAGGACGCTGTCCTCCGTCTGGTACGTCATGACATAACCGGTGTTGCCGTCGGGCTCCCCGAGCGCCTTCACGGCCTCGGAGGGAGACTGGCCGAGCCGCAGGCCGCGCAGGCCGGGATCCGCCTCCACCCCCGCGATTTCGACAAAACGGACGCGGTTGTTCTTATCGAAGCCGACAAAGAACTGGGAATAGTCGTAGACGGTCAGCGGGTCGCTTGGCTCGTTCATCGTATAGCGGCGGTACGGCTCTCCATACCGGCCGGTGACGTCTTCCAGCCCATCCGCAATTCCCAGCGACATCAGCACGGGCTTGTCCGCGGAATATTCGATCGAAGGCGCGCTGTCCGCTTCGGGGGTCGGAACGGGTTTGCTGAACGGAGCTTCGTTGCTGTCGGGTTTGGAATGCAGGGCCTCCGCGGACTGGTTTCCGCCGGACGGAGCCGGTTCTTGCTTCGGAGCCGCGCCGGGGGAGACGAGGTAGCCGGCGGCAAAGCCGATGACGACGGCCAGACCCACGGCAAGTATGCCGGGCATCCAGCGGCTTATGGTGCGTTTCATCCGGCACATCCTTTCCGTTGTCTGTTCCAGAGCGAACGAAAAATCATCTTCTTTATATAGACGGTCCGAAAGACGAAAAAGTTCCGTTTTTGCCGAAAAAACCGTACCGGTTCTGTCCATTTCCGAGAAAATGCGAATTCTTTACCTGTTTGGCGAAAGTTTGCTATGATAGACAAAAGATGCGGACAGAAACGGGAGGGCGGACGGAAGCCTATGGAAAAACTGAAAGAACGAATTCGCCGGGAAGGCACGGTGCAGCAAGGCGGGGTGCTCAAGCTTGATGCGGTGCTCAATCATATGGTGGATCCGGAATTGATCATGGAGATGGGAAAAGAATTCGGAGAGCGGTACCGGGAGCTGAACGTGACGAAGGTGGTGACGATCGAGTCGTCCGGCATTCCGATTGCTTTTGCGACCGCCGCGTATTTGAAGGTTCCTATGGTGTTTGCGCGCCGCAAGAAGACGCTCACCACGGACGAGGATATTTATTGCGAACGGGTTCCTTCCTTTACGAAGGGCATTGTGACGGACATCATGATCCCCCGTTCGCTGCTTAAAGCGGAAGACCGGGTATTGATCATCGACGACATTATCGCCAACGGCGACGCGGCCCGGGGCATTGTCCGCATTATCGGGCAGGCGGGTGCGGAAATCGCCGGCTTTGGAGTTGCCGTCGAGAAGGCGTTCCAGCAGGGGGCCGCTTCCATCCGGGAGCTGGGCATCCGGCTCGATGCCCTGGTGACGATCCTCAGCCTGGAGCAGGGCGAAATAAGAATGAAATAACCAGTTTTTCTGAAAATCGGATGAAAAACGCGTCTTTTCCCAAAGGCCATTATCCGATATAATAGAAAGAACGGTACAGAGAGAGGAGGAAAGACATATGGGGGATAAAATCATCTCGGAAGAGTACATGATCTCCAAACTGCAGGATGCCAAGGTGCATTTCGAGCGGGCCCTGGATTGCAAACACACGGACTTCGACGATCTGTATCCATACATGATCGAACATCCCCAGTTTTTCTGGTACAAACGGTATGTCGCCTGGTCTGAACTGCTGACCATCGTCAAATTGTGCAAGGAACTGGATATCGTCTGGCAGGAGCAGTTTTCCGCAAAGCAGGTCGAGTACATCGACAGCCAGGTTATGTCCGGTACGGTGCTGGATTGCTGGTATGAGACCAATGACAGCAAGGAACATGTCGGATAACGCCACGTCTCTTATAGATAAAACCCGGCCGCTTGGCGGCCGGGTTTTTTGCTGTTTGTTCATTGCCATGCCGTAAGCCGCCGGCCGACGGTTCTACCGCTACCGCAGCTCGTCTTCCGGAGTTTCAATGGTTACTCCTTCCGCGTGCTTACGGCTCAGAAGCTTTCGTTTTTTCCGGTTTTCCTTGGATTCAAACACGATATCCATGTCGTAGTCGGCGGGATAAAGATGCTTCCGGTCGATATAGGGCTTCAGCCGTTTGCGGTTGACCCGGACTTTCTCTTTCTGGATCAACAGAATCAGGTTGCCCCGCTCGTCTTCTTCCCGGTACACCACCCCCGGTTTTTTGAGATACGGTACGAAGACCAGGTCGCCGGTTTTGAAGCGCTGTCCGGCAGGCGGGCCGCCTTCCGGGCTTTCCGCCTCCCCGTTCCCGGGTTGGCCCCCGGAGTTCGGCTGTCCGTCGCCGCCGGCGGAGGAATTGCCTCCCGGCTTGGGATGCTCGCGCTTCGCGCGTTGGCGGGAAGGCGAAGCGGGCTGGCCTCCGTTTCCTTCCGGTGCAGCGAGGCCGGCGGAAGCCGCATGCTCAATCGGCTTGCCGGTTTCCGGATGCCCGCCTTCTTCGGAGGGCTCCTCCTCCATCCGCTCAAACGGAGAGGCCGCTCCGCTTGTGACTTCCCGGGCCCGGTCTACAATGCGCGGGTCGATGCCGAGCCGGAGCGCGATCAGGAACGCGTAGCTGCTGCCCGCTTCGCCGACCGTGAGCCGGTATAGCGGCTGGAGCGTTTCCGGGTCGAACTCCATCCGGGCGTTTTCGAAACCGGGTGTGCGGTCGGCAAACCGCTTGATCTCGTTGTAATGGGTCGTCGCGATGACGGAAGCCCCCTTCCGGTAGAGCTCCTCCAGTACGGCGATGGACAGGCCGATGCCTTCTCCTGGATCGGTGCCGCTGGCCAGCTCGTCAAGCAGGACCAGGGTGCGCGAATCGGCTTTTTGCAGCATGCGGATTACCGTCCGGATGTGGGAAGAGAACGTGCTGAGCGACTGATCCATGCTCTGGTTGTCGCCAATGTCGACCTCGATGTTCGTGTAAACCGGGACGGTGCTTTTCTCGGCAGCCGGGATGGGAATCCCAGAAAGCGCCATAAGGATCAGGAGGCCGACCGTTTTGAGCGCGACTGTTTTGCCCCCGGTATTCGGGCCGGTAATGACAAGCGCTCGGTAACGGTTGCCGAATTCCAGCTGGAGCGGGACCTTTGCGCCCTGCAGCAGCGGGTGCGTCGCGTTGACGAGACGGACCTGCGCTTCTTCATTGATGCCGACGGCGCGGCCGCCGACGCTTGCGGCGTATTTGCCCTTGGCGAAAATAAAGTCGTAGTTGCCGATCGTCTCCACGTTCAGCTTCAGCTCGGCTTGATGCTCCTCGGCCAAGCCAGTCAGCTCGGTGAGAATTTTTTGCTCCTCGACTGCCTCTTCCGCCTGAAGAACGGAAAGCTCCTCCTGCAGCGGAATCAGCTCCGACGGCTCCACGTAAACGGTCTGGCCGCTCGCGGATTCATCCAGCACGGAGCCGGCGATCCGTTTGCGGAATTCCTTTTTGACCGGAAGGACGTAATGCCCGCCGCGTTTCATCACAAGCGCTTCCTGCAAAATATCGCGGTGCTTGCCGAGCAGGCCGTCCAGCCGCTTCTTGATCCGCTCGTCCGCGATCCGGATTTTTTTGCGAATTTTGCCAAGCTCCGGACTGGCGGAATCCAGAATCGTGCCTCGGTCAATGCACCAGTCAATCGCTTCTCCCAGGGCGCGCAGGTCATGCATGGAGTAAGCGTAGACGGACAAGGAGGGAGCGAGCTCGGTTTTCCGGGTAATAAAATCGGTCCATTGGGTGCAGCTCCGGATAAAAAGGGCGATCGCACCCAGGTCGGCTGCCGTAAGCAAGTACCCCTTGCCCAGCAGGGCGAGGGGGCTTTCCATCCCGGTCAGCGTGGGAAGCGGAAGGCCGGAGCTGGTCTCCCATACTTTGCGGGCTTCATCTGCTTCCTGCAGGCGGGCCCGGATGGCGGGCGCGTAATCGGCAGGCTGAAGGTCTTCGGCCTGCCGGCGGCCGGCGAACGTAACGGCAAATTCCGCGATGGACGCCTTGATGCGGTCATAGCCAAGGGTGGTAAACGTTTCGGGATTCATGGGGTACCTCCTGGTTTGGTCAAAATAAAAAGGGCAAAGAGCGAACGTAAGCTACGTCACTCTTTGCCCTTAAATCGGGAGTGCTTCCGGCCGGAGAGAAGGCGGACGGTCCGTCCTCGGAGACGGACCGGGCGAGCCTTCGTGTGCGTCCTGCCGCGGCCCCCGTCTTTTGTCGAAGATCGGAAGGCGAGCGGAGAACGCAAAAAAACCGTGCGGCAGCACGGCTTCATCTCCTCGGAAGGTTCCCGGGCGGGGTGATTTCAGCTGTTCTTAACCGTGTTGGCTGACCCGAATCAGACGCACCAAACCAAGCCGCCTGTAGGCGCGGCTTCGATCAAGAGCATGCGAGGGTCAATCCGTTATGAAATTCACAGGTTAAGAACATACACCGACATCAAAATTTCCCCTTTGGGTTTGATGGTTTCATCATACGAAAAGCAAAAGATGAAAGTCAAGGGACAAAACGATTATAATGAAGGGACAGTTCGCCGCAGGAAAGGCGGCAGCAAAAGAGGGAGGGACGGGAAAGCGCATGATGAGCGAAGAAAAGTTGGACCGGTTCCGGCTGGACGGCACGAAGGTTCGTGTCATCCGGGACGCGGATCCGGCCAACGATGTGAAAGGCTATGTGATGGCTTGGGACGACAGCCATGTAGTCATCAAAAAGCTGAACCGCAAAATTCTGAAGCTGGGGCGGGAATATCGCATCCAGCCTTGGGACCTGCCAAGGGATGCGGAGGAATCCAATTCAAATTAACCGGCAGCCGTGCCGCTTATTCGCTGGGCTCCGCTTTCGTGTCGACATACCGGCCGGCCAGGAGGCTGATCTCGGTGGAAACCTCGCTGCGGGCCATGGAAAACACCTCGTGGTACCCGCGGCAGACGTACTTGCAGGTGACGCCTTCGGCGTTCTTGTCTTCGGAATAGATGCGGATGCCGGCCAGGCCTAGGCGCTGGCGGATGCGTCCGAAGTCTTCGCGCACGGCGTCCATCGTCCGCTGGATGACGACGACCGGAGGCAGACTGATCCGCAAGGAAGATTGGCGGATCGTGTCCAGATCCCGCTGCAGCATGGCAAGCAGGATGGGCAGCAGCATATATTGCTTCACGAGCACGCGCTCGGAATTGGCGGTAACGGGGGGACGGGTCAGGTCGATCGCGTTCATTGCCATGGATGCGAACCTCCGTTCGTATGTTTGTTTCCATTGTATTACAGATGAAAGCAGAACGCAAGCGATTTGCAAAAAAGAGTTTGACATCGGTTTGGCGGGCGTGTTATATTACTTTTTGTCCGCAAGAGATGTCATCGGGTAACAGCGGGGCAGCAAGCGGTGCATGCGGTCGTGGCGGAATTGGCAGACGCGCTAGATTCAGGTTCTAGTGGTGTAACAGCCGTGGAGGTTCAAGTCCTCTCGACCGCACCAACTACATAACATCGAGGGCACCCCATACGGGGTGTTTTCTTGTTTATTGACCGTTTTGAGAAAAGGAGAATGGATGTATGAACCGCTATAAGACATTGATCGGAGAGCTCATCGCAAACGCCGTGGAAGGCCTGGATGCCCAAGCGGTCGTCGAGCTGCTGGAATATCCGCCCAATCCGGAGATGGGGGACCTGTCCCTGCCCTGCTTCAAGCTGAGCAAGGCACTGCGCAAATCGCCGCAGGCCATCGCCGACGGACTCAAGGAACAGCTGCGGCATGAAGCCATCGAGAAGGCGGATTCGGTGTCCGGCTACCTGAACATTTACCTGGACAAAAAGCGTTTTGTCTCGGAGCAGGTGGAGGAGATTTTGCGGCTGGGCGCCCGTTACGGCTCCAGCACGCAGGGAGAAGGCAAAAACATCGTCATCGACTACTCTTCTCCGAACATCGCCAAGCCGTTTCATATCGGCCATCTCCGCTCGACGGTTATCGGCAACGCGATCAAACAGATTTTCACCTTTCTCGGCTATAACGTCATCGGCGTCAACCACCTCGGGGACTGGGGCACGCAGTTCGGCAAACTGATCGTCGCCTACCAAAGATGGGGCGATGCCGCGCGGGTGGAGGAGCAGGGGATCGATGAGCTTTTGCGCTTGTACGTGAAATTCCACGACGAAGCGGAGATAGAGCCGGCGATGGAAGAGGAAGCGCGCTCCTGGTTTGTCCGCATCGAGCAGGGGGACGAGGAAGCGATCCGGCTTTGGAAGTGGTTCGTTGAAATCAGCCTGGCCGAGTTCAAGAAAATATACGATCTCCTCGGCGTCAGCTTCGAGTCGTTCGCCGGCGAGAGCTTTTACAACGACAAAATGGCTCCGGTAATCGCCGAGCTGAAGGATAAGAACCTGCTGGAAGAGGACGACGGCGCGATGCTGGTCCGTCTGGACGATTACAACATGTCGCCCGCCCTCATGCTGAAAAAAGACGGCAGCTCCCTGTACCATACGCGCGACGTAGCGGCGGCGCTTTACCGGAAGAAAACCTACGATTTCGTCAAAGCCGTGTATGTGACGGACTATGCGCAGAACCTGCATTTTCAACAGCTGTTCAAAATCGTCGAGCTGATGGGCTACGAGTGGGCGGCGGACATGGTGCACGTCCCGTTTGGCCGCGTAAGCCTTGAGGGCATGAGCCTGTCTACCCGCAAAGGCAACGTCGTCAAGCTGGAGGACCTGCTTCTGCAGGCGATCGACAAAACGCGTGAGATCATCGAAGCAAAGAATCCGAACATGGAGAACAAGGAAGAGGTGGCCCGCCAGGTTGGCGTCGGCGCGATCATTTTCAGCGACCTTTATGCCAACCGGATCAAGGACATCGTGTTCTCCTGGGAAGAAGCGCTGAATTTCGAGGGCGAATCGGGCCCGTACGTCCAGTACACCCATGCCCGTGCCTGCAGCGTGCTGCGCAAAGCCGCGGCGGCCGATGCCGGTACTTCCGCGCCTACGGCCCAGATCGACCCTGCGCTTTTGCAAAACCCGGAGGCCCTCGGCGTACTGGCCGAGCTGGCGCGTTTCGGCGAGCGGATTGAGCAGGCCATGAACAAGCTGGAGCCGTCCATCATCAGCCGTTACCTGGTTGACGTGGCGCAGGCGTTCAACCGCTTTTACCACGAGTGTCCGATTCTGGTCGACGACACGGCGCTCCGTGCCGCGCGTCTTGCGCTCGTGGAATGCGTCCGCATCACGATCGCCAACGGACTGAAGCTGATCGGACTCCAGGCGCCGGAGAAGATCTGACCCGCGCCAAAGTCGGCATAAGGAAAGCCTCGTATGAACGGATTTTGCAAATCCGGTCATGCGGGGCTTTTTGGTTGTTTGCGCGCACATGCCGGTTGAGGGCTGCCGGGCGGGAGTGCTTGCGGCCAAACCGGGGGAGCCTTCCTTGGACGAGGGAGCGTGCGGACCGCCGGGGGAGCCGCCCTTGGACGGGGGAGCGTGCGTCCGCCGGGGAGCCTTCCTTGGACGAGGGAGCGTGCGTCCGCCGGGGGAGCCGTCCTTGGACGAGGGAGAAAGTGCGTCCGCCGGGGGGGCCGCCCTTGGACGGGGGAGAAAGTGCGTCCGCCGGGGGAGCCGCCCTTGGACGGGGGAGCGTGCGTCCGCCGGGGAGCCTTCCTTGGACGAGGGAGCGTGCGTCCGCCGGGGGAGCCGTCCTTGGACGAGGCGTGCGGAGCGCCATCGGAGCGGGCGTTTTGGCTTACCGCTCCTCCGCTTCCGGCTTTACCCAAACCGCTCCCATGCACCAGCCGAACGAGTAAAACTTGCAGCCGGGCAGATGCTCGCCGTACAACCGGCGGAAGCCTTCCTCGGACAAGTAACGATCGGAGGCCAAGTGGTCAAGCCATGGAGTGGAAGTACGGAAGCGGAAGGCTCTTGCCGCGTTGCGGTAGCCGTAGGTTTTGGCATCGGGCAAAAAATCGCGTATCGCGCCCAACACGTACCCCGCCCGAGCGGGTGTTTCCTTCTCGGAGACGTTATCCAGCACCGCGATTGTTCCGCCCGGGCGGGTTAATTCCTTCATCCGGCCCAGGATGGCGGGAAGGTCGTCGGTGAGATGATGGAAGGTCGTCCGGCTGACAATCAGGTCAAACGGGAGAGCAAAATCAAGCTCCCGTGCATCCTTTCGCAAAAAAGCCACGTGAGGCGCCTTGTGGTATTCCATCGCGATCGCCAGCATGGATTCGGATATGTCGATGCCGACCACTTCCCGGTACCGCATGGCCAACTGCCGGGCCAGCCGTCCGGAACCGCATCCGATGTCCAGCGCCCGCTCTTTCCGGCGGGACAAATGGTCCATAAAAAAATCGTAGCGGTCAAACACGGAAGCCATAAAATCATAGTCCAGAGCGATTTTGTCAAAGCTTTCGCCGGGAATCATTTCTTCTTGCCGCATAAGGATCGCCTCTCCGGGAAATTTCGTTTTCTCCCTAAATAACGGTCCAGCACGGCACCAAGTTGCCTGCATTTCAAAATCCATGGTGGACGGCGGGCAGAACTCTGCATTTTGTTCGAAGCGGCGAAGCGGTTACTCTAACGGTTGCCACAGCGGCTATTTGGCCCCAAAAGAGTGTTTGCAAAATCTAACGGGTGCCACAGCGGCTATTTCCCGCTTTTTTGCTTGGTTCGGCCCGGTTTTAACCCAAATAAGCACCGGCTTCGTGGCAACCGTTAGCCACCCATGCCCTGGCGGGTACCACAGAAAATGAAAATAAAGTTGCGTTATTTCAGGTGGATTTTTTGGCTATGCCGTG